>PWHA01000184.1 GCA_003554685.1 Halanaerobiaceae bacterium | reverse complement strand
TTTTACATTCTTAAAATTTTTTAATTCTACTTTTTGCAAGCGGATAACTGCATTATTCATTTTATCACCTCACCTGCATTCATTATAATACTTTCAGCAGCATATTTCAATATTTTCAAGCAAATAGTTATAAAATATTACGATTTGCAGAAAATTTTGTCGCTACCGGTTCGGGCGTATCTGGTCGGTACCGGGTTCCCTGACGTTTTTCGACAATAAAATATCAAATAACAACATCTCAATCCCGCTTTATCTTTTGGATCTAGTGGGATTTAGTCATTTATTTATTACATTTTTCATGAACAATATTAAAAATTTTATCATTTTATTTGAATTTTCATATTAAGTATGTTAGTATGTTGGTATACTAAGTAATAAATTAAAAATATAAACAAAATTATGCTTTCTAACTCTAAGGAATATTGATCAGAGCTCAGCAGGGGGGTGAGATTGAGAATATTAAATTAATTCATTTGTGAAAACAAGATTAAAATTTATTGGGGTCAAAAAAATGAAGGAGGTTGAATAATGCAGATTAAGGGTTTGAGAATTATATTTTTAACCTTATTTCTCTCAGTTGTTTTGACATTTGCTGGGTTTTCTGTAAATGCTGAAAGCGAACCAATTCACGGTGGGACTTTAGAACTGGCCAGAGTTGATGATGCCACTGAATTGGATCCCCACACCACAACTGCCCATCCTTCCAGACGAATATTTGAACTTGTTTACAGCAATTTAATTGGCCTTGATGCTGATATGCAGCCTGTTCCCGAGTTGGCAGAATCCTGGGATATAAGTGAAGAGGGGGACGAATACACTTTTTATCTCCGGGATGATGTTTATTTTCATAATGGAGACCATATGACCTCTGAGGATATAGCCTACTCCATTGAGAGAATTTTAGATGAAGAGACCGGCGCAGCTGCCCGCTCCCATATTGCAGATATTGAAAATGTCCTCACTCCTGATGATTATACCATTGTCTTTGAACTTAAATCTCCCAATGCCAGCATGCTCCTGCATCTGGCAGACGCCAATGCTGTCATTGTCAATAAAGCTGTAGCTGAAGCAGATAGCCTAAATAGTGTAGAAAATACAGTGGGTACAGGTCCCTTTCAGCTGAGCGAATGGTATCCCGATGAAGAGATGACTTTAATTAGACATGCTGACTTCTATGAAGAGGATAAGCCCTATCTTGATGAGATTAGATTTACTGTAATTCCAGAAGAATTCAGTATAGTTGCTGGCTTAAGAACCGGTCAGACTGATTTTGCCCTGCTTAATCTGCCCACGGCAGCACTGGCTATAGAAGAACAGACCCCCAATGTCACTTTAAGCTCAGAATTAAGCCTGCGCTGGACTCCACTTTTCGTAAATACCGAACGGGAGCCATTAGATGACATAAGAGTCCGACAGGCCATCAATTATGCCATCAACAGAGAGGAAATGATCGCCAGCGCCATGCTGGGTGAAGCTGAACCTATAGGCCCCATTCCTTCTTCCCTGACCTTCTGGGCCTATGATGTCAGCCAGTCCCCGTTTTACCAGCAGGATATCGATCGTGCCGAAGAACTTCTCAGGGAAGCTGGTTACGAGGATGGATTTACAATTTCCATTAACTTTATGAGCGGTTATGAAGAGGTTTTATCCCAGGTGCAGGTGCTGCAGAATCAGCTGGAAAAGGTGAATATTAATCTGGAACTCAACAGCCTGGAGAGAGGCATTTACATTGACCGCTGGGTTGATGCTGATTTTGATCTTTCTTTAAGCACCAACGCCGGAGCAGCTGATCCTGATTTTTATCTCTTCAGATATTTTCACTCTGAAGGCAGCCTGGCCTTTATTCACGGACACTGGAGCAACGACAGAGTTGATACCCTGCTGGAAGAAGGACGGAGAGAAGTTGATGAAGAACTTCGTCAGGAAATCTACCTGGAGGCTCAGGAAATTCTGATTGAAGAGGCTCCCTTTATCTGGTTGAATGCTCCCTATGAATACTTTGCCTTTGCTGACCATGTTAAAGGTTTTACCCCGCTGCCTACTGGCGGTATTAACTATCTCAAGGATGTCTGGCTCGATAACTAAATTAATAGCAAGCTCACAGCCAAATCGAACAGGAAACTGGAGCAATTTTCCAGTTTCCTGTTCTTAAAAATTATTAATAGGGGCTGAAGTGATTTGTCTGCCTATATTATTCGCCGCATTATTTTAATATTATTTGCTCTGGTGGGAGTCAGCATAATTATCTCCCTGTTAACCATGGCTTTGCCTGCAGATTATGTCGACATCATGCTGGGTACTGAACAGAGAACATTGACCGAAACCCAGATTCAGTCTCTCCGCAGCCTGTATGATCTGGATGACAGCTGGTTTGAAAGATATCGGAGATGGATAGTTTCAATTTTTCAGGGGACTATGGGGCACTCCCTGCGCACGGGAAGGCCTGTATCTACCGAAATTTTGATGCGGCTGCCTGTTAGCCTTGAACTGGCTCTGGGTGCCACAATTATTGGACTGGTTATTGGGGTTTTACTGGGGGTATTATCGGCAATATACCGGGAGGGACTAAGCGATTTTGTTATCAGAATATTTGGCCTGACCGGGCTATCAATCCCACCTTTCTGGCTGGGTTTGATGGTTATCCTGGGTCTGGCCCTGTTTTTTAACTGGACACCTCCCCGGGGCAGGGCAATCAACATTTTAGCTGACCCCATTGGCAATTTCAAGCAGTTTATTTTTCCCGTGCTGGTTCTCTCTGTAGCAATGGCTGCAGCTTTAATGAGGATTTCTCGCTCGGCTATGCTGGAAGTTCTCCAATCTGATTATGTGCGAACTGCCCGCAGCAAGGGTCTGACTGAAAGAGTTGTGCTGATAAAGCACTGCTTAAAAAATGCCTTTATCCCAATTTTAACTCTGGCAAGCATGCAGATGGCCTACTTAATCGGTGGAACTGTAGTGATTGAATCGGTATTTTCCCTGAATGGTATAGGTATTTTACTATTAAATGCAGTCAATACCCGGGATTATGCTCTGGTGCAGGGAGTAGTTCTAGTTATAACTTTTTTCTTTGCCTTTATTAATCTTATTACTGATCTGATTTATGGTTTCCTTGATCCCCGGATTAGATATGAATAGGGGGGCAGAAGAATGTCAATTATAAGCAAAATTTTTTCTAATATAAGTGGGATTGTTGGCGTTACCCTGGTGCTGATCTACATTATTTCAGCCATTGCAGCTCCTTTGGTAGCACCCTATAACCCCTATGAAATGAACCATATCAACAGTTTAAGATCTCCGAACAGTTCTAACTGGGCAGGAACAGACCAGTTTGGCAGGGATATTTTTAGCAGAATAATATATGGAGCCAGAATTTCACTTTTTCTTGCTGTCACCTCTATGCTGCTGTCAGCAGTATTTGGGGGGGTTCTCGGTGCAGTGCTTGGCTACGTTGGAGGAAAGGCTGATTTAATAGTAATGCGCTTTGTTGATATTTTAATGTCTTTTCCTTCTCTGATACTTGCTTTAACCCTGGTGGCTTTTTTGGGTGCCTCACTGCAGAATATTATTATTGCTATTGCCATACCCTTTACTCCTGTGTTTGTGCGGATGGGGCGGAGTGCTGCAATTCCGATAAAAGAAGAGGAATACTGTAAAGCTTCTAAGGCTTCCGGGGCCTCTATCCCCTGGATTATTTATCATCATATTCTGCCCAATGTTTTTCCTCTGCTTTTAACCCAGACAACTCTATCCTTTTCCAAGGCAATTATTTTTGAATCCTCCCTTAGTTTCCTTGGTCTGGGGGTTCAACCTCCCCTGGCTTCCTGGGGTCAGATGCTGGGAGCAGGGAGGCAGTTTATGACCCTGGCTCCCTGGATTGCAATTGCACCGGGCCTTGCTATCAGCATAGTGGTGATAGGCATAAACCTGCTGGGGGATACTATGAGGGATGTGGCTGATCCCCATCTGCAAAATACCAGCTAAAATAATCCAGCTCAGCAAAATGATAGCTCATGAAATTTCTTGATGCTAGATGGATGCTAGATGGAAGTTGATCTAATTCGGGAAGGAGTAAAACAATGATTCAAACAGTGCTGGGCAATATTAGCAAAGAAGAACTTGGAATTACCATGATGCATGAGCATCTGGTACCCGGAGACAATATACCTGAATTTACCGGGGGAGAAAGGTTTGTGGTCCCCAACACAATTAACAGGATAATAAAACAATTGAATCAGGCCAAGGAATATGGTCTTAAGAGCGCAGTTGACTGTACTCCAATAGGGAAGGACAGAGATGTTGAAAAACTGGCAGAGATTGGTGAAAAGACCGGATTAAATATAATCTCTTCAACCGGATTTTACAAAATCAATAAAATGCCAGAATTTGCCTTTGAGATGAGTATTCAGGACATGAAAAATTTATTTATTAAAGAAATTAAAGAAGGAATTGACAGCACCGGTATCAGGGCTGGCATGATAAAAGTCGGCAGTTCCAAAGAATCCATTAAGCCAGTTGAAGAAAGAGCAATTAGAGCCGGAGCTAGAGCCCATCTGGCCACAGGTGCTCCGCTCACAACCCACTCCACCCTGGGCACTGCAGGAGGGCAACAGCTCAAGATTTTCCAGCAGGAAGGTGTAGACCTCTCCCGGGTAGTAATAGGTCACTCTGATTTGAATCTCAGTTCTTATTATCACAAGAAGCTCGTAATTCAGGGAGTAACTGCTGGTTTTGATACCATCGGTAAGGAAAGATTTGACTATATTCGTCCGGAATCTGCCGGACTTCACAGGTATGAATTTGAAAAAGAGGCTTACTATATACCTGATAGAATGAGGATACAAAATATTTGTTCGCTGGTAAAGCAGGGTTTTGAGCAGAACATCATTTTTTCCAGCGATATACTCTACCAGGAAGCTTTGATGAATCCCGATACTTTAGGAAGTTATGGTTACTCTTATTTACTGGCTTCTTTTCTGCCGGAACTGAAAAAAGAGGGAATCGGGGAAAAAGCCCTGGAAAATATTCTTATATATAATCCTGCCAGAATTTTAGATTTTACTGATCTTTAAGATAACCCAAATATTAATATATTGATAAAGCTGTGATAGGGCCCATATTAATACCGGTTTTGCTAGGGGCAGCCGGTTTTTCAGGAGGTTAGGTAATGAATTCTCAGACAAAACTGCTGGTTTTTGGTGCTCATGCTCTGGATGCTGAACTGATGGCAGGGGGGCTGATATCTCAGGTAGTTTCACAGGGCGGGAAAGCCAGGATAATTCATATGACCAGGGGTGAAAGGGGGCATCCTGAAAAAACAGAGACTAAATTTGCCGAGCAGCTTGATGCAGAAAGAGAAGCTGCAGCCCGAACTCTGGGCTGTCAGCAGTGCTGGCTGGGACAGGCAGCTGGAGATCTTCCGCTGAATGCAGAGATGATTGACCTGACTTTCCAGCAGATAAGAGATTATAATCCCACTCATATTGTGACTCACTGGTCGGGAAGCTGGCATAACCGGCATGTTAATACTCATCTACTGGTGAAAAACGCTGTCAAAAAATTGCTTTCAAGAGATGAAAGTTTATTTCTGGATGAAAGATCATCTCTCGATGAGAGCTTATCCACGGAGGAGAATGTTAATTTGCAGCATCTGCTCTACGGGGAAAACTGTGAAGATCTGCAGGGATTTAATCCTGATTTATATGTAGAGGTTTCTCTGGAAAATTTTGAAAGATGGTTTGCCGCCGTTAATAAATATGAGCTATACCGAATTAGTCTAACTGCCAGGATTGAATCTTCAATTCCCTATGCAGCTTTTTACAGATCAATGGCCAGAGTTCGAGGGCTGGAGGTAAATGCTCCCCTGGCCCAGGCTTTTATGTGCGAAAAAATGGTCAGCAATTTTGCTGCCGGAGCAAATTCTCATCTCAGGCTGGGACTGGAAGTAAAGTAACCGGATAAAAAGGAACAGAGAAGAATGGGAGGAAAGGACAGGGGTTAAAAGGAACAGGAATAAAGGGAATAGGAAGAAAGATAAGCACCAGAGATGAGAGCCCTGGGGCTTAACCTGCGCAGTTTTTATGATAACTAAACTTGAAAGGAAGAGGTAATATGCATGGTATCGGTTTGATGTCAGGGACTTCAGGAGATGGAGTCGATGTTGCTCTGGTTGATGTTAATAATAAAAAGGGAACTGACGGGATTGGGATGGATTTAATAGCTTTTGATACTTTTTCCTATGGTCAGGATTTAAAGGATCAGCTGAGAACAATTTTACCCCCTGAAGAAGGTACTGTGGAGAGATTAACCTACCTGCATTACCATCTGGGAGAAGTTTTTGCAGAAGCGGTTAATACCTTTTTAGAGGATATTGAATTTGCCGGAGAAAAAGTAAAATTTTTGGCAAGCCATGGTCACACAGTGAGAAACCTGCTTCCAGATGAAAAATTTTTTCCCGGCCGCTGCAGACTGCAGATAGGTGAGATAGCAGTTATTGCAGAGAGAACCGGGATAACAACTGTTGGTGATTTTCGCCCTGCAGAAGTAGCAGCCGGGGGAGAAGGCGCCCCGATAATACCTTTTTTTGATTATCACATGTTTCACTCTTCCAGCAAAGAACGATTGTTACTTAATATTGGTGGAATAGCCAACTTCACCTATCTTAAAGCAGCCGGTAAACTGGATGATCTGATGGCCTTTGATGTCGGCCCTGGTAATATGCTGCTTGACCAGCTTGTTTACCGGGTAACTGAGGGCAAAAAAGCATATGATGAGGGTGGAGAAATAGCCAGCAGGGGTCAGATCGACAAAGACTTTCTGGCTTCATTAATGGAGCATTCTTTTGTGCAGAAGAATCCTCCTAAAAGTGCAGGGCATGAGGATTTTGGGAAAAATTATGCTGATGAAGTTATGGAGCAGGCTGGAAATTATCAGCTTGCCGGGGAAGATTTAATTGCCACTGCCACCGAATTTACTGCTGAAGCTATTAAATATAATGCCAGTAAATATATTGATAAGCTGGATGAAATAATTATCAGTGGTGGGGGAGCCAATAATGAGTATTTAATATCCAGAATTGCTGAAAAATTTCCCCAAACAGAACTGGCTGCCACCGCTGATTATGGCGTGCCTATTGAAGCTAAGGAGGCCATGGGTTTTGCCCTGCTGGGATTTCAAACACTTCACCAGAAACCCAATAATGTGCCCTCTGCCACAGGGGCGGCTCATCCGGTTGTTATGGGAAAAATTGCCTGGGGTCCCAATGATTATTCTGGCTAATTGAGGTGAATTTAGATGCTTAATAATAATCAAATACCACTCTATATTCAAATAAAAAATGACTTAATAGATAAAATTAACAATGGTTATTACCAGACTGAAGAAAAAATCCCCAGTGAAAATGAACTGAAGGATATATATGATGTCAGCAAAATCACCGTAAGAAAAGCTGTTTATGAACTGGTCAATGAAGGGTATCTCTATCGGCTACAGGGTAAAGGCACCTATGTTGCCAAAAGAAATATTAATCGAATGTTAAACCTGATGAGCTTTACCGAAGAAATGCGGGCAAAGAATATGAAGTGTGTTTCCCGGGTATTGGATATAAAAACAATAGTTGACAGGAAGATTGCTGCCAGTTTTGAAATTGATACCAAGACAAAGGTTCACAAAGTAGAAAGATTGAGACTTGTTGATGATATGCCCGTGGCTCTGCAGACTTCCTATTTGCCGGAGTCTCTTATCAGCCTGGATAAGTTGAAGGATATCTATGAAGTGCATTCACTTTATAAGATTTTAAAAGAGTCTGGGATAGTTCCTGAGAGAGCCCGGGAGAAATATAATGCTGATATCTTAAAGGATGAATATCTCTTGAATCTTTTTGAACTTGACCATGAAATTTCTGTTTTTCGGGTGAAGAGGTTCACTTACACAGCTGATGACAGACTCTTTGAAATTGCTATTTCAGTCCTGCGGGGCGATATCTATACCATGGAGGTTGAACTAAATAATAGAGATGTTGAACAGGGAGAATAGCATTCCCGGGACATTACATGATTATTTAATATTAAAGAGTATATCAAATAAATGGGGGTAATAAAAAATGCTAAAAACAAATTATCTTGACAGTGCAGTTGCAATTTTGACTGAGATTAAAGAGGAAGAGGAGGTTATCTCCCAGGCAGCTCAGCTCTGTGCTGAAACTATTAAGGGGGGAGGGCTGGTTCATTTATTTGGCAGCGGTCACTCGGTTATACCTGTTATGGATGCCTTTCCTCGCTATGGCAGCTATGTCGGTCTTAATCCCTTAATGGACCCTCATCTAATGTGGTTTACCCCGGTTGGTTCCGGAGGTGCCCATGAATTAATCTGGCTGGAAAGGCAGGAAGGCTATATTGAAAACTTTTTAATGTGGCAGGATCTGCATGAAGGAGATGTGCTGATTGTCTTCTCGCATGGAGGAAAGAATGCTGCCCCAGTAGAGGCTGCCCAGTATGCCAGAGATAAAGGGCTTAAAGTCATAGGAGTAACCTGTATGGCTCATCAAAAAGAGGCAGATTCTTCTCTGCAAAGTGGCCTTTTGTTGTCTGACGTCGCAGATATAGCAATTGATACCCATGCTCCGATAGCTGATGCTGCAGTTGAACTAAAAACCACCGAACAGAATGTAGCGGCCACCTCTACCGTTGCTGCTGTAACTGTGGTTCAGCTGCTGGTTGGTGAAACAGCTGTAAGATTAGAAGAGATGGGGCATGAATTAGATATTTTTAAATCTCCTACTGCTGGCGGCTCACCAGAAACCAATGCCGAGGTTTTTAAAATATTCAAAAAGACTTTGCAGGAGAGGTAAAATTTAATCAGGTTAATTTCCAGCAGCTCGCTAATGTTAAAAAACCTCTGAAAGAACAAACTGAGAGGCAGGTAATGTCAAATAATCTCTAAAAGAACGGCTTGAGATGGGTAATGTCAAAAAATCCATGAAAGAACTCGTTGAGAGGTGGAGGGGGGGATCTTGTATGACTGATAGAGCTGCTGACAATCATTTTGCTGATAGTAACTTTGCAGTAGAGGATGAAAGTGATTGTGCTGCGGCCTTCGATGTTGGGGGAACTCACCTGGATACAGCTCTGATAAATTCCAGAGGCAAGGTTCTCTTTCATAAAAGAGAGGCGATTGCCCGAAAATCTCAGGAAGCTTTTATTAACCAGCTAATCAGGCACAATAATGCTATTCAAGCAAATACAGGCAGTCAAAATTATCAAAAAATTGGCCTGGCATTACCGGCGGTTATTGACAATGGAGGCAAAATTATTCAGGCCCCCAATCTCCCCTTTCTTGATGGTTTAAACCTGCTGGAACTGCTGCAGCAAAGCTTTGCTGATATCTATCATCAGGACTTTAATTTCAAGCTCTGCTATGATGGAACGGCCAGTGTGATTGCCTCCGCCTGGATTGGTGCAGGAAGGGGGTGCAGTAACCTAGTAACAGTGATTATCGGCACCGGCATTGGCGGTGGACTTCTGCTGGAGGGGCAGGTGATTAAAGGATACAATAATGTGGCAGGTGCCTTTGGCTGGATGCGACTTGAGGCTGGAGCTGAGATTTTAACTCTTGAGGATTTATGCAGCGGCAAAGGACTGGAAAACCGTGGGAGAGAACTGGTAGAGTATTTACGAAAGCTAGCTCCAGAGGAGTTTGCCGGCAGCTCAGCAGCTAAAATTATTTTTGATGCAGCAGAAAAAGATAATCCCAGAGCAGCAGAGTTTATTGCAGAGATGGTAGATTATCTGGGAACCGGCCTGGCTAATCTGGTAAGTGCTGTCAACCCTGAAATGATAGTTTTTGGTGGTTCTGTGGGGTTGAGATATCAACCCTATCTTAAGAAATTGCAAAAAATAATAGCTTCTAGAGCCCAGCCAGTATCCGGGGCAAATATCTCTCTAAAATGTACCGAACTTAACCAGCATCTGGGAGTAATTGGAGCTGCAGGACAGCATTACTTTCCCGGGTTTTAGAAGCCATCTGCCGTTTCTGGCAAATAAAAAAAACATCAGGAGGGAAAAACATGTTTAAAAAGACTGTGATGGTTCTCTTATTGGCTGGCCTATTGTTAGGGATGGTCTCGCTGGGAGTAGAAGCGGAAAGTATTAGAGTGCTGGTCAGACCGGATGAAGGTGATGTCGTTCAACTTTATGCTTCGGAGTTTTACGAAGAAACAGGGATAGAAGTAGAGGTAGATTTTGCCGGCTGGGATGTAGTTACTGATCGAATAACCTCTGTATTGCTGGATGAAGGTGCTGGTTTTGATGTTATCTTTCTGCCCTCAGCTGATAAAGCCCGCTTTGCAGAGCTGGGTAATTTTATTAATCTCTCCCCCTGGTTTACTGAGCTGGAACAGGAGCTGTTTTTGGAGGCAATCTTTGATCATTATCACCATGAGGGTGAGATGATTGCTGTGCCCTGGTATAGTGGAGGCGCTCACTTTGTCTATAATAAGGCTTATCTCGATGCGGCAGGCATTGACCCTGATGATATCAGGACCTGGGAGGATCTGCTCTCTGTTAGTGGAGATATAGTTGACAATAGCCCGGCTGAGTATGCCTATATTCCCAGCGCTCAGTACCCCGGCAATCACTATTTTAATTTTTACACAATGGTGATAGCTATGGGCGGCGAGATGTTTGATGAAGACGATAATCCTGTTTTTAATGAAGGAGTAGCAGTAGAAGCTCTGGAGCTCCTGGTAGAAGGTGTTGAAACCGGGGTTTTTGATTCCGCCGGAGTATCCATGGATGATTATGAAACTTTGAGGGCTTTCCAGGCTGGAATTACTGCTTTTATGCTTAATTCAACCTGGTCTGCCAATCAAGCAATGAATCCTGAAGAATCAGCAGTTGCAGATGATGCCAGAATTATGATGATACCCGGTTCGGCTGACAAAGATACTGGTGGTCTGATATATGCAGGAGGTTTTGGAGTAGTTGAAGCTTCTCAAAACAAGGATGCCGCAGTTGAATTTATCAAACTTCTGACAGGCACAGAAGCCCAGATGTTACATGCAATTGAAGGATATAATCTGTCAACTCATGAGAGACTCTTCTCAGGTGTTAGAGAACGAGCAATTAATAAAGGCTGGGGCCAGTACGGTCAGCTGATTCAGCAGGTAGAGGTGGGAGAATTTGCTGTAGATGCTGGATGGCTTGATGATTATCGCAGAATTATGGCCACAGCAGTCCAGGATGCTCTGGCTGGTGCTAAAACTCCCCAGGAAGCACTGGATTGGGCAGCAGATGAGGTTTATCAGATAATTGACTGATTAAAAATAATCCTCCGATGAGAAACTTAGGCTAGTGTTAGTGTTATAGTGAGAAGTCACCTGATAGCCAGCGGAGAGAACAATCATCCGCTGGCTATCTACTAAACCTAAGCCATCATTTATCTTATTATTCCGGTTATTTTCTGTTTTATCATGACTGCTTTTACTGCACAAAGTCGATATTAATATGATTTTGAGATTAAAATTCCAGTCGTATCAGTTATAGCAACCATATCAGTCATAGCAGTCATGTTAGTCATAAGAGTTATAGCAGTAATATTACTCATATCAGTCGAATCAGTCATAACAGATATAGCAGTCATATCATTCATTGTAGTCGTATCAGTCATAGCGATTAAAATTATTGCAATTAATATTATTCTGCTGCCAATCCAGGATATTAGTAACCTGAATATCATTAACCTGATTAGATTGTTGACAGCATATATCTCTAGTTTTTTAATATTTACTGGCTGAAGGAGAAAATATAATGATATTTCCTCATAATAAAAAACAGAAAAACAGAACTCTTGCAGCTCTTTTGCTCCCTGGACTTATTATAATTTTCTTTGTTTTTGCTGTGCCGATATTATACAGTATTTATCTCAGCCTGCTCAATTTTAGCAGGGGAGTGGCTGACCCCTCCTTTGTTGGTTTAGATAATTATTTTCACCTATTCCGGGATGATGCCTTCTGGCATTCAATCAGGTTAACATTATATTTTGTTGTCTGGGCTGTGGCTATTGAAATTGTGCTGGGATTATTGATTGCTCTCCTGTTAAATGAAAAGTTTTGGGGGGTTAAACTGCTCCGGGTTTTATTGCTCCTGCCCTGGGCTATACCCTGGGTAGTCAATGGTATTATGTGGAGGTGGATATATAATCCACACTTTGGACCGTTAAACAGGTTACTGCGGCAGTTTGGATTTATTACCAGGAATATTAACTGGCTGGGAGAACCGGCCAGAGCAATGCGGATGATGATCTTGGCAGATGTCTGGAAGGAGACCTCTTTTATTGCCCTGCTTTTTTTAGCCGGTCTCCAGACCATTCCTGAGGATTATTATGAAGTAGCTAAAATTGAAGGTGCCAATATTTTGCAGCGGTTTTATCACATCACCCTGCCGGCGATAAAGCCAGTTCTGTTTGTTGCCCTTTCTCTGCGAACAATCTGGGCCTTTAAAAGCTTTGACCTGGTTTATGCTTTAACCCAGGGGGGGCCTTCCCGGGGCACCAACTTAATCAACTTTCATATCTATCAGGTCACATTTAGAAGTCTAAATTTCAGTTATGGAGCTACCCTCTCTCTTATCCTTACCTTGATTATTCTGATTATCACAGTCATTTATTATCAGGTTATGATTAAGGAGGCAGAATAGTGACCTCTCATAAAATGAAAAAAATTGCATTTAAGGTGGTCTTATATCTGGCGGCTTTGCTACTTTTGCTTTATCTTGTTTTGCCCTTTTTATGGATGATAATATCCAGCATATCACTGGAGAGAGAATTGATTAGCACAGCCCGCTGGTTACCGGAGGAACCCCAGTATGCCCGCTTTATTAACATTTTTAGGGAAGAAGCCTTCTTCCGGGAAGCTTTTATTAATAGCATAATTGTAACTTCTTTTTCAACCGCCATAACTCTTTTTGTTGGCATTCTGGCCGCTTATGCTGCAGCCCGCTTTAATTTTAAAGGGAAACAGGGTCTGTTAATTGGAGTTTTATTAACCCAGATGCTGCCAGGGGCTACAATAATAATTCCCATATATCTTTTTATGGGAAGGCTTGGTATGCGGGATACCAGGATTGGTCTGCTGATAGTTTATGTTGGTTTTATTCTCCCGGTTGTCATCTGGATACTAAAAAATTATTTTATCACTATCCCGGTTGAAATAGAAGAGGCCGCTATCATTGATGGGGCTAATACTGCTCAAATTTTAATCAAAATAATGATTCCTCTTGTTGTTCCGGCGATTTTTGCCACCGGTCTATTTTCTCTTATTACTGTCTGGAATGAGTTCTTCTTTGCCCTGATTCTGACCAGCATTCACTCCCGGACGGTGCCAGTAGCAGCAACCCAGTTCAGCACTATGGGAGGAGTGGATTACAGCATGATGGCCACAGCCGGAGTAATTGGGGCCATCGTTCCCATAACAATCGCTTTTATATTTAGAGATTTAATTATTGAAGGATTAACAGCCGGCTGGTCTAAATAATTGCTGACTTTTCAATATAATACTGGCTGAAATGCTGGATATAATCTATGAAGGAGCTTAAAAATTTAAAAGCTATATCAAATAAGCATAAATAAGAAATGATGATAAAAGATCTTTAAAGACCAGGTGGAGAGAGAAATATTTATTTGAGGGGGAGACAAATTGTCTGCAAATCAATATTTAACTGAGGTTTCAAATTTGATAGCCAGAATAGAAAGAACTCAACTTGATAAAATAAAGCAGGCTGCCAGCCTTTTTGCTGACAGGATAAGGGAGGATAGGCTGCTTCACATTTTGGGAGCGGGACATTCCAGTTTAGTTGCGGGAGAAATGTTTGCCAGGGCTGGAGGCCTGGCCCCTGTAAATGGAATGATTGATGAGTGTGTAACTCTTTCGATGGGAGCTCGAAAAAGCAGCAGGATTGAGAAACTGGAAGGCTTTGCTGAAGTTATCTGGGAGAATCATTATATTAATCAAGAAGATTTAATGCTGGTGGTATCTAATTCCGGCCGGAATGGACTGCCAATTGATATTGCCCTTAAAGCTAAAGAAGAAGGTCTATACCTTTTGGCTATTACATCCCTGGATCATTCAAAGAATTGCGCTTCGAAACATTCTTCAGGTAAAAAATTATACGAAATTGCCGATCTTGTTTTTGATAACTGTGTACCTTACGGCGATGGCCTGTTAGAGTACGGTGATCTCATAACTGGACCAGGTTCAACCCTGGCAGGAGTTGTAATAGTAAACAGCCTGCTAACCGAAACAATTAAAATTTTACAGGACCAAAACATTACTTTGCCAGTATATCAAAGCCAGAACATGGATGGAGTAAACAATCAAGATTTATTTAAAAAATATGATAAGAGGATTAAGTACTTGTAGGTGGTTCGGGTGGAAATGTTCGCTACCGGTGCAAGCGTATTTGGTTGGTACCGGGTTCCCTGACGAATTTCGACAAATTTGAGTAACGAGAGAAAGCTGGATATTGATGAGTAATTGCTGCCCTCGTTGGCGAAGGTGGATTCGCTGGCGGGGGCGTATTTGGTTGGTACCGGGTTCTCTGACATTTTTCGATAGACCAACAAACACCACAACCGGCCAAAAAAACATAAAAAATTATATATTTTTATAGTTAACTGCAGGATTTTGTCTAATTACAAAGAATTATAGCTAAATGGCATATTAACACAACAACACAGCAACACAGCGCTACAGCAATAAATTAAAGCAATAAATCAAAGAGGTGATCTATCTTGGATTTAGCTCTTAACAATGGATTTATTTTAGACGCTAATGGGGAGAAAAAGGCCCTGAACATTGGAATAAAGGATCATAAAATTTTTAAAATATCGCCTGGATATCTGGATGGCAGAGAAACTCTTGACCTGCAGGGTCTGTTGATAACGCCGGGGTTTATAGATTTACATATTCATGAAGACAAAATAAATGACAGCGGCAATCTAGAGATTATTGAAGGCAGAGCTCTGACCAGAATGGGCGTTACCTCCGCTCTCGGTGGTAACTGCGGATATAATTTCACAGATATTGAGACTCTGATTGAGAAGATCAACAGCAGAGGATTTCCCTATGATCTGGGACTTTTTATTGGCTATAATTCCTTGAGAGAAAAGCTGGATATCAATGAATATCAAGAAGCTGATGCTGAACAGAGGAACTCCTTGATTCAAATGATGCAGACTATATTCACAAATAATAAAACCTTTGGTGTTTCTCTAGGTATCGCCTATCATCCCGGCATCTCTAACAAAGAATTGATGGCAATAGGCAAAGTTGCAGCAGAATATGATGCTCTTATTGCTGTTCATCTAATCGGTTTTCCCGATAGAGTGATTGAGAATTTAAAAGAATTAATTGCAGTCAGCGCTGAAACTGGCGCTAGATTACATATTTCTCATATTGGTAGTGTGGCATCCTACGGCAGAATGGAGGATTTCTTAAAGGTCTTTGATCAGGCCTGGCAGGATGGGGTCAGGATTAGGGGCGACTGCTATCCCTACAGTGCCTTCTGCACCTATATAGGCTCTGCAGTATTTGCTGAGGGTTTTATTGAAAGGCTGGATTGTGCTTACGGTGATTTAGAGATTCTTCAGGGTGAATATAAAGGTCAGTGCGCTACTGAGGATATTTTTCAAAAATTGAGAAAGAGTAAGCCTGAAACTCTGGTTGCAGCTCATGTCATGAATCGAGAGGAAATAATAAAAGCTATCAGGAATGACCGAATAATGGTGGCAAGCGATATAACCATGAATCAGGGAGAGGGCCATCCCAGAGGTGCCGGCACCTTTCCCAGACTGCTGGGCAGGTATTGTCGGGATGAGGAGCTGCTTGATTTTTATACCGGTTTGAAAAAGATAACAAGCCAACCGGCAGACTGGTTGGGATTAAATAATAAGGGCCGGATTGCTGAGGGTTACCAGGCAGATTTAGTTCTGCTGGATGAGGAGACTGTGATAGATAATGCTACTTTTTCAGAGCCTTTACTTCCACCGGAGGGAATTGAGCATGTTATTCTCAATGGTGAGCTGATAGTATCTCAGAATAAATCGACTGATCTCAGTAAAGGAAAATATATGAAATATCAAAGGGGGGATAATAATCCAGCAAGAGATTTTTCCTGAAGACAAATAGAATAAACTGAGGAGGATAATTAATGACAAAAAAGATTTTGGCTTTAACCATCTTATTAATCTTTGTATTTTCGGCAAATGCCCTGGCCGCTCAGGAGATAAGTTTTGCCTATGGTGGTCCCGGCAATCTGGATAGCGATGCTCATGTCCTGGCGACAGTATTGAAATCCCATGTGGAGACGGCAACAGATGGCGAGATTATTATAAACCTCTACTCCGATGATCAGCTTGGTAATGAAAGAGAGAGAATGGAGTTGCTGCAGGAGAATATTACCCAGCTGAATATTTCAACCATGGGCGGTCTGGGCCAGTTTTATCGCGGGATCTCTGCTCTGACTATTCCCTATGCACTTCCTGACAGCGCAGTGGCCTGGGAAGTATTTGACGGTGAATTTGGCGATTATTTACGGGAACAGATCACAGCCAATATCGCTGATGTCACCAGTCTGGCTATCGCTGAAAGTGGCGGCTTTACAATCTTCACAAATAATGTCAGACCGATTGAAAGACCGGAGGATATGGAGGGTCTAACCTTTAGAGTTTTGGAAGACCCGATACAGAATATCCTCTTTGAAGCTGTGGGAGCCAGCACCTCCACAATAGCGTGGCCGGAGGTTTACACCTCGCTGCAGACAGGCATTGTTGATGGCCAGACCAATCCAGTTACAATAATAATATATGGTAATCTCTATGAAGTGCAGGAATATGCCACCATTACAAATACCCTCTACGGGCCCTATTCTGTCATGGCCAATACAGAGTGGTGGCAAAGCCTCTCAGAAGAGCATAAAAATATTTTTGCCGCTGGTCTCCGGATGGGTAAAGAGGCCGGTCGGGGCAACAACAGTATTATTATGGCCACCGAAGGCATCAATATTCTGGAAGAGCAGGGGATGCAGGTTAATTCTCTCTC
>PWHA01000152.1 GCA_003554685.1 Halanaerobiaceae bacterium | reverse complement strand
GCTAAAGGGTGGTCAACTACCTCGGTATATCTACCCTCTCCATAAGCTGTTTGATACTGAACAGAGCGCCAGCCTATCCCCCATTCATCGGTATAATCCCCCGGTTCCTGATAGTAGGAATTGGCCCAGCCAATCGAGGTGACCAGAAGATCCTGCCCCAGAGCTGTTTCCAGCTGATAAAGATTGCCTCCTCCATGAGGGTTATGAGCTTCTGAGCTATCAATTAGACTTAAATCTTCTTTCAAGCGCTCGGCAAATTCCGGGGTGAAACTGACAAAAAACGGACATCTATCAGGCTTTCGGTGGGAAAGAGCTGCTTCTACTCGTTCTCGTGGTTTCACTTTTATCACCTGCCTACAGGAGGTTTATTGAAACAGGAATCATTTATTATTGTCCGGGAATTTCTGTAATGGAGCTTTTTAATCCGGGTTCTGGATTGCGGATTAGATAAATTTTACGGCAGTTATTACAGTTATTGCAGGGTTTGATCTGCTGGTTTGCCATTGCAAACATCACCCGGTTTTACAGTAAATAATGGTCTTATTACAGCAATTAATGGTCTGATGAAGCGCCGGCTCAGTTCAGATTTTTAACTGAATCCCGTTTAACAAGTTCAGGTTCAAAAACAATTCTTTCCGTGCTGATATCATCTTCCTGTAAATTTTTCAGCATAAGCTCAGAGGCTTTTTCTCCGGCCAGTTTTTTGGGATGTGAAATTGAAGTAATCCCGATATTATTTAATTTAACCAGTTTTGAATCATCATAGCCAATAAGAGAAATATCCTCCGGGATTGATTTACCTTTGAGATTTAAGTATTCCTTAACCTCCACAGCCACCTGGTCATTAAAGCAGAATATTGCCGTGGGTGAGAGTTCAACCGATAAGAGGCTGTCGACAATCTTTTTTATTTCATCTGAGAACTTGTCGGGAGTTTCCAGTTCAGAAAAATGATAGCTCTTGATAAATTCGGTTAATAAGGGCATTCCAGCATCATCCAGGGCTTTTTTATAGCCTAAAAAACGCTGCCTGCCCGGAAGATGAGAATCTTTATAGATAATCGCAATTCTGCTGTGACCGCTAGCAATTAAATAGGATGTGGCGGTTTTTCCTCCTCTGAGATCATCAACCACAACATAGGAAAAGCTGTCGTCGGAAAAGGCGCTGTCAATGATAACAACCGGAATGTTCTGTTCTCTTATTTTGTAAAAAATATCAATATTGTTTTCTTCATAGGAACTTTTAGCCGGCTCAATGATAAGTCCATCAATATCTCTCTCCAGCATATTATTTATAATATCTGCTTCTCTATCAATGTTATCCTTTGAGTTGCCCAGCAGAAGCTGGTAACCGGCTTCATGGAGGGCATCATCAATTCCGGTCAGGATATCAGAAAAAATATAATCATGGACACTGATACTGACAAACCCCACCATCTTGCTGCTGTTATCTGCCCTGCCTCCATAAAAGGTGCCCACTCCCTGTTCTTTGTAAAGCAGACCTTCCTGCAGCAATAAATCTAAAGCTTTCCGAATTGTGTGCCGGCTGACCTCATGCTTATTTGCTAACTCATATTCTGAAGGGATTTTTTCTCCCGGTTTAATCTTCTCTTCCTCAATCAGCTGCTTGATATATTTTTTGATTTTTAAGTATTTGGGAAGATAGCTGTCCTGGTCCATGTTAGCCCCTTCCTTAACCTACTCATACTGCTGCTTGATTTTTTTCAGCCTTTTCATGACATTATTTTCTCCTCTGCCAAAATAATCATGGAGCTCTTCATATTCCTGATAGAGCCTGTTATATATAGAGCTGGCTTCTTCAGCCGGCAGATATTCCTCATCTTTTAGACCGGCCATGTTTTTGCTGGCAGAAAAAATATCGGGATAACCTCCCCTATCCTTTCCTGCAGCTACCGCTCCATGCATGGCAGAACCGAGTGCCGGGGTCTGTTCTGAGGCGGCAATTTTAATCGGTTTGCCCGTAACATCAGCATATATCTGCATCAACATTTTGTTTTTATAGGGCAGGCCGCCACAGGCATAGAGCTCTTTTATCTCAACCCCGCTATTTTCAAAGGCTTTAATAATTTTTCTGGTACCAAAGGCTGTGGCTTCTATTAAAACTCGATAAATCTCTTCCGGACTGGTATTGAGAGTCATCCCCAGAATTAAGCCCGTTAAATCAGCATCGACCAGTATTGATCTATTGCCATTCCACCAGTCCAGAGCCATCAGCCCTGATTCTCCCGGTTTTAATTTTGCAGCTTTCTTCTCCAGCAGTTCATGGATTGAAATGCCCTGTTTATCGGCTTCAGCTGTATATTCCTCCGGTACACAGTTATCAACAAACCAGGCAAAAATATCACCAACCGCAGACTGTCCTGCTTCATAACCATAAAAGCCAGGAAGAATGCCATCCTCAATACAGCCGGTCATACCTTCCACAAAATGTCTTTCCCGGGCCAGAACCATATGGCAGATTGAGGTTCCCATTACCATAACCATTTTGCCCGGTTCTCTAACTGTCACCGCCGGTACCGAGACAAAGGAATCCACATTGGCAACAGCTACTGCCACACTCCGGGGCAGTTTCAATTTTTCGGCCATCTCCGGAGTTAAGCCACCGGCTTTTTCTCCCAGAGGATAAATATCCTGAGAAAGTTTATCTTCAACCAGATTTTCCATTCTGGGATCAAGAGCTGCGAAAAATTCCCTGTCAGGATAGCCGGTTTCTTTGCTCCAGATTGCTTTATAGCCTGTAACCGAAATGTTCCTTTTCTCAACTCCTGTTAACTGCATGATTACCCAGTCAGCAGCCTCCATAAACCTATCAGCAGCCTCATATATTTCTGGATCCTCTTCGGCAATCTGCCATATCTTGGGGATCAACCACTCAGAAGAAATTTTGCCGCCATACCGCTGAAGAAAATCTTCTCCCCGTTTCCGGGCTATTTCGTTTAATTTATTGGCCTGAGGCTGGGCAGCATGATGCTTCCAGAGCTTCACCCAGGCATGAGGATTATTCTTAAAGTTTTCATCCCAGCAGAGAGGGCTGCCGTCTTCATCCACTGGTAGCATCGTGCAGGAGGTGAAATCTATACCCAAACCTATGATATTTTCCGGATCTATCTCCCCTTCTGCAATAACCCGGGGAATAGTTTCGTAGCATGCTTTTAAGTAATCAGAGGGATCCTGCAGAGCCCAGTCAGTACCCAGAGGAACCTCTTTTTCTACCGGCAATTTGCTGTCTATCACTCCGTTCGAATATTCATATATAGCTGAAGCAATTTCCTTTCCATCTCTGACCCTGACAAGCAAAGCCCGTCCTGATTCCGTCCCAAAATCAATCCCTAACGAATATTTTTCTTCCACTGGCTTTCCCCCTATTGGCCGTAACGATTTTGATAGCGTTCATAAGCTTTTTTAACCTCTTCTTCCGGCAGTCTCTCAGGTTCACCCTTTAACATCGCCAGATGCACGGTTTTGGCAGCATCTTCAACCATAACAGCTGCTTTTAAGGCGCTTTCCGGGCTGTCACCGATGGTAAAAACACCGTGATTTTTCAGTAAAATCGCCCGGGAACTGCCGATATTTTCTATTATGGCTTCCCCTATTTCCTCTCCTCCAATTGGGGCGTAGGGGCCGGCCGGAACATCACCACCAAATTCATCGGCGATGGCTGTCAGGCATACCGGCAGAGGCCTGCCCAGAGCTGCAAAACTGGTGGCATAATTGCTGTGAGTGTGAACGACCCCCCTGACATCCCGGCGGTGGCGGTAAATATAAAGATGGGAGCCTGTATCACTGGAGGGTTTTTTATCGCCTTCAATGACATTGCCGTTAAGATCAACCACCACAAGACCCTCTGCTTTCATTTTTTCATAGGGAACCCCGCTGGGTTTGATCACAACCAGATCCTTTTCTGGATCTCTGCCACTTACGTTTCCGCTGGTCATGGCAACCAGATCATTGCGGGGTAATTCCAGGTTCATTTTCCAGACCCGTTCCTTTAGTTCTTCTAACATTTTTAG
>PWHA01000229.1 GCA_003554685.1 Halanaerobiaceae bacterium | reverse complement strand
TCTGTCAGCTGCTGATCGATAAGCGCCGGATCCGGTTTTTTGTCAGTATTGCCCGGGATTTTGAACTGCGGACCAAGGAATTTAAGGAGATACTGGAAGTGGAGCTGGTTTCGGCTGTGGAGATGCCGGAGGAGCTGCAGGAAAATATTGTAGCCCGGCTGGAGAAGATTTTTGATTATCAGATAGAGCTGACGGCCCGGGTTGATGAGGATTTGATTGGCGGCCTGCAGATCAAGGTTGGCGATAAGGTGATCGATGGCAGCATCAGAAATGAGCTGGAGCAGCTCAAGAAGAGACTGGAAAATATACCTGTCAGCAAATTAGGGGTGGATTGATTATGAATATCAGACCGGAAGAGATTAGTTCGGTAATCAAACAGGAGATAGAAAAATACGGAACGGAACTTAAGACTGTCGGCGTTGGGACCGTGCTGGATGTGGGTGATGGTATTTCCCATGTTTACGGCCTGGAGGACTGCATGTCGATGGAGCTGGTGGAGTTTCCCGGTGAGGTTTTCGGAATGGCGCTCAACCTGGAGGAAGATAATGTCGGGGTGGTTATCCTCGGTGAAGAGACTGCGGTTAATGAAGGTGATGAGGTTAAACGGACCGGCCGGGTTATTGAGGTTCCGGTAGGAGAAGAGTTGCTGGGCCGGGTGGTTAATGCCCTGGGTCAGCCGGTGGATGGCCAGGGTCAGATTTCCACCGAAGAGAACCGTCCGGTGGAAATTAAGGCTCCCGGTGTTATTACCCGGGAACCGGTTAAGGTTCCCCTGCAGACCGGTCTAAAGTCTGTGGATTCCATGATTCCTATCGGTCGGGGTCAGCGGGAGCTGATTATCGGGGACCGCCAGACCGGCAAGACGGCCATTGCTGTTGATACTATAATCAATCAGCGTGATAATGATGTTAAGTGTGTCTATGTGGCTATTGGACAGAAGGCTTCCGATGTGGCCCGGCTGCGGGAAAGGCTGGCCAAGGAGGGAGCTCTGGACTATACAATAATTGTTTCAGCTACGGCCAGTGAACCGGCGCCGCTGCGCTACATAGCGCCCTATGCCGGCTGTGCCATGGGTGAACATTTTATGTATGAAGGGGGCGACGATGTCCTGGTGGTTTATGATGATCTTTCCAAACATGCCGACTCCTATCGGGCCATGTCACTGCTGCTCCGCCGTCCTCCGGGACGGGAGGCCTATCCGGGAGATGTCTTTTATCTCCATTCCCGGCTGCTGGAGCGGGCGGCCAAGCTGAATCCTGATTACGGGGGAGGCTCGCTGACTGCTCTGCCGATTATTGAGACTCAGGCCGGTGATGTTTCGGCCTTTATTCCCACCAATGTTATTTCCATTACCGATGGGCAGATTTATCTGGAAAGTGAGCTCTTCTTCTCGGGGGTGCGTCCGGCTATTAATGTCGGTATTTCGGTTTCCCGAGTTGGGGGAGATGCCCAGATCAAGGCCATGAAGGAAGTGGCCGGTACCCTGCGGCTTGATCTTTCGCAGTACCGGGAGCTGGAGGCCTTTGCCCAGTTTGGTTCTGACCTGGATGAAGCCACCCAGCGCCGGCTGGCCCGCGGTGAGCGGATAGTGGAGTTGCTGAAGCAGCCCGAGAATGATCCGATGCCGGTAGAGGAGCAGATTGCCGTTATCTATGCCGTGGTTAACGGCCATCTTGATGATATCCCGGTGGATAACATTGAGCGCTTTGAGAAGGAGTTTCTTTCCTACTGCCGTTCCAGCTATAAGGAACTGCTCAATGCCCTGGTGGAAGAGGGTAAGCTGACCGAGGAGATTGAGGAAAATCTGAAACAGGTTATCTCGGAGTTTAAGGATACCTTCTCCATTCAGGAGGAGAGTCTGGTCAGTGACAGCGATCTGGCGGAAGCGGCTGAGAATGAAGCCACCGAGGAAGTGGAGAAGGAGGCTGCCGGGGAAGCGACTGAGCAAGAAGCCGTCGAGGAAGCGGGAGAAGATGACAGTGGTGATGACGGCGATGATAGCATAGATGAGAAATCAGCTGGTGCTTAGAACCTGGAGGTCTGATTTGAGGGTTCGGGTTATCAGGAGTTTTCCTTGAGTTAAAAATTATATATTAAGCCTGAAAGAATATTAAGCCTGAAAAAATATAAAGTTTGAAACTATATCAAATCTGAAAGAATATAAAGCTTGAAAGAATATAAAGTTTGAAAGAATATAAAGTTTGAAAGAATATCAATGAAAGCTGGAGTTATAATTCCTCAGTTTATAGTTCAGGGATTTAAACTGGGAACTTTGAGAGGTTTTAACCGGAAAATCTGCAGTTGTATTTGGGGCTAAAATGAATTTGTAAGGAGAAAAGCAGGAATTAAGGACTGAATTTGGAGTCTTAAACTGACAGGGAGACTAGAGGATGCTGTAGAGGATGCTGCCGGGGAAGCAGAGAAAGATGAAGGCGGAGAAGACGGCGATGATGGTGAAGCAAGTAAAGATGAAAAGGCAGCCGGAGCCTAGAACTGAGGTTCTGAATTGAGGTGAGCAAGTTATGGAAACGATGAGGGATATTAAGCGCCGGATTAACAGCGTGGAAAATACCAAGAAGATTACCAAGGCCATGAAAATGGTGGCGGCTTCCAAGCTTCGCCGGGCTCAGGAGAAGGCTGAATCGGCCCGGCCTTTTTTTCAGCGGACGCGGCTGCTGCTGCAGGATATTGTTAATAATACCGGGTCCTTTGAGGAACATCCTCTGCTGGGGCCGACCACCGGAGAGAAGACCCTGCTGGTGGTAATTACCGGGGACCGGGGACTCTGCGGGGCCTATAATTCCCGGGTGCTGAAGCGGGCCCGTAGTTCTTTTTTGAAGAGGGAGCCGGCCTGTCTGGTGGCCATTGGCAGGAAGGCTAACCGGATCTTTGGCCGGGAGAACCGGGAGATTATTGCTGATTATGAGGATATTGATGATTATCCGGGATTCTGGTTTGCCCGGCGGATTACCATGAGGATTATTGATGCCTATAAGGGTGACGAGATTAAGGAGGTCAGGCTGATCTATACCCATTTTGATTCTCCTTTGAATCAGACTGTTTATGAGATACCTCTGCTTCCGGTGATTCCTCCCGAGGAGCGGGACCCGGAAACCCGGGGTTATGCTGATGCCGAGGAGGATGAGGAGCCGATTCAGGTAAATTATCTTTATGAGCCTTCCCCGCCGGAGGTGCTGGATATAATTTTGCCGCAGTATGTTAATAATCTGATCTATGCTTCACTACTGGAATCCAAGGCCAGTGAGTTTGGAGCCCGGATGACAGCCATGGACTCGGCGACTGAGAATGCCAGCAAGATGATCGATGACCTAACTCTGAAGTACAACCGGGCCCGTCAGGCTCAGATTACCAAGGAGATCAGTGAGATTGTCAGCGGGGCCGAGGCCCAGAAGTAATTGTTTTAGTGTTTGCTTTAGTGTTTTCTTTAAATATTTGCAGAATGAAGTTATTGTTTCTTACAGAATGAAGTTATTGTTTCTTAAAATTTTCTGGATATCATGGCTGCTTTATCTTGAAAATAAGTTGTAGTATTTTCATCTATTGTTGTGCTCCAGAAGGGTATGCAAGGCATACCTTGAAAATAGCAGATAAATTTTTCATCTCCTGTTGTGCCCTCACAGGAGCATGGGGATTTGCCTTGAAATTTGCCTTGAAAAATAATAGGTAAATTTTCAATATCTTGTTGTGGCCCAGAGGGCATGTGGGTTTACCTTGCAGGATTTAAGTAATTATTGCTAATTATAGCTTTAAAGTTTGCAGGATAGTATTTGTTTGAAAGATCGGCAGGAGCAGGATAGTCATAGTTGTAAAGTTTAGCAGATAAGGTCTAGCAGATAAGGTCTAGCAGGAGCAAGATTTATCCGATGTATTGATTGCTTTGCAAAAGGAGGAATTGGCGTGAGTGAAGAAAGTAATACCGGCAAAATTATTCAGGTGATCGGGCCGGTGGTGGACTTTGAGTTTCCGGCCGGTGAGCTGCCGAATATTTATAATGCGATCAAGGTTCTGGGACTGGATC
>PWHA01000348.1 GCA_003554685.1 Halanaerobiaceae bacterium | reverse complement strand
TTCTGCCCAGCACCATATTTATCAGCGAGGATTTCCCCACATTGGACCGTCCGGAAAAGGCGATTTCCGGAAACTGATGCTCCGGCAGATCTTCAATCTGATGGGCACTCTTGATAAACTCGACTTTGGAAAACATCAGGCTGCTCCTTTCACTTCTTCCGTTCCTGAAAATCAGGTAAGGTCATTTCATTCTCGGGCCTGACAGAAATCCGGGATAATAGACAATAAACAAAAAAATAAAAAGGGAGACAGCACCACCCTCGGGGCAGTACCATCTCCCGGTTTTTCCTGGTTAAGCCGTTTCTTCCCGGTTTTCTTCCCTGCGAACCAATTCCGGCTGAGCATCTTCTTCAATTACCTCTTCGGTAATTATGCACTTGGTCACGGTAGTATCGGTGGGCAGTTCATACATTATATCGAGAATAGAATCTTCCAGCACCGATCTCAGGCCCCGGGCTCCACTGCTGTGTTTAAGAGCTTTGCGGGAAATCGCCCTGAGAGATTCGGGAGTAAACTCCAGTTCCACATCATCCATGGCAAAGAACTTCTGATACTGCCTGACCAGGGCATTGCGGGGCTCGGTTAAGATCCGCACCAGATCCTCTTCCACCAGTTCATTCAGGGTTACCTGAATCGGCATCCTGCCGATGAACTCCGGAATCAGACCATAGTGCAGGAGATCCTCGGGCAGAACATGCTTCAAGATATCACCGATATTATCCCTCTCTTCGCTGGATTTTATATCTGCTCCGAATCCTAGAGCCTTATTGCTAATCCTGTTCTGAATCATCTTATCCAGTCCACCAAAAGCACCTCCAGCAATGAAAAGTATATTGGAGGTATCGATCTGGATGAATTCCTGATGGGGATGCTTGCGGCCGCCCTGAGGCGGTACGCTGGCCACTGTGCCTTCAATTATTTTTAACAGGGCCTGCTGAACACCTTCTCCAGAGACATCCCTGGTAATTGAAGGATTCTCCGATTTGCGGGCAATCTTATCAATCTCATCCACGTAAATAATACCCCGTTCGGCTTTCTCCACATCATAATCAGCAGCCTGAATCAGCTTGAGCAGAATATTCTCCACATCTTCGCCCACATAACCTGCTTCCGTCAGGGAAGTGGCATCGGTAATGGCAAAGGGTACATCCAGAATCCGGGCCAGAGTTTGAGCCAGCAGCGTTTTACCACAGCCGGTGGGTCCGATCATCATGATATTACTTTTCTGCAGCTCCACATCATCTATTTTCATATCAGAGTTGATCCGTTTATAGTGGTTGTAAACTGCCACCGAGAGGGTCTTTTTGGCCCGGTTCTGACCAACCACATAGTCATCAAGAATTTCCTTTATTTCAACCGGTCTGGGAATAGAATTAAGATTCAAATCCAGATCTTCACTGAATTCCTCTTCAATAATTTCATTGCAGAGGTCAATACATTCATCACAGATATAAACACCCGGGCCGGCAACCAGTTTCCGGACCTGCTCCTGAGACTTACCGCAGAAGGAACATTTTAATTGTCCTTTTTCATCTCCAAATTTAAACATTCAATCACCTCATTGGGTTAATCCTTGGATTCCTGCTCCAGTTCATTACGTGTTATAACTTCATCAATTATACCATAATCCAAAGCTTCTTTGGCGTTCATGAAATAGTCCTTTTCAACGTCTTCTTCAATTTTTTCCACGCTCTGCCCGGTGTGCTTGCTTAAAATCTCATTCAGGGTTTCCCGAATCCGCAAAAGCTCTTTAACATGGACCTCGGCTTCACTGGCTTTACCCTGTATACCACCTGCAGGCTGGTGAATCATCACCCGGGAATAGGGCAGTCCGTGGCGCTTACCTTCAGCTCCAGCAGCCAGCAGCAGTGCTCCGGCACTGGCAGCCTGACCCATGCAGATTGTTACCACATCAGGCTTGATATACTGCATGGTGTCATACATGGCCAGTGATGCTGTTACCGAGCCGCCGGGGCTGTTAATATATAGATAAATGTCCTTATCAGGATCTTCCGCTTCTAAAAAAAGCATCTGAGCAATTACCAGATTGGCGATTTCGTCGGTGACATGAGTGCCTAAAAATATAATTCTGTCCTTAAGCAGCCGAGAATAGATATCATAGGATCTTTCCCCACGATTGGTCTGTTCTACGACCATTGGAACCAGATTCATATATACTCCACCTCCTGTCAGCCCCGAGGCTGAACTGTCTGTTGGATAAATTTTACATTGCAGCTATTATTTTTCCTTCTCTATTTATATTTTAATTGTTTTCCCGCAGGAAATCAATAGTCTTTTCCAATTTCATGCCATGTTTTATCGATTCCAGCTGCCCCTGCATCTGGAAAAAGGCTTTTATCTGCTCAACATCCTGATCGCCCTCTTCAGCAATCTCTTCCAGCTTTTCTTCAATTTCCTCCTCACTGACCTCAATACCTTCTTTGACGACGATGGCTTCCAGTACCAGGTTCTGTTTTGCCCGCCTGGCAGCAATATCTCTATTTTCAGCCCGCCACTCTTCTTCAGTCAGGTTCTGATACTCAAAATAGGTATCTAGATCAATTCCCTGGGATTGCAGGTTCTGGCTCATCTGCTGCTGAATTTTATCAAGTTCGCTTTCCACCATTTTTTCCGGCACATTCACTTCGGCATTTTCAGCCGCCTTTTCTATGATCTTATCCTCCAGTTCATGCTTCTGCTGATGTTCTCTGTATTCCAGCATTTCCTCCCGCTGATTCTCTTTATATTCTTCCAGAGTCTCAAACTCGGTTACCTCTTCAATAAATTCATCGTTCAGTTCAGGGACTTCCTTTTCCTTAATCTCCTTTATGGTAACTTCAAAAAAAGCATCCTGACCGGCCAGGTCTTCATCATAATCTTCGGGAAAGGTAACCTCTATCTCGTAGGGTTCTTCTCGAACCTCCAGGCCAATAAGTTCCTCTTCAAAGCCCGGAATAAAATCACCGTAACCTATTTCCAGGACAAACTCTTCAGCCGAACCCCCGGAGATCGGTTCTCCCTCAACAAAGCCTTCAAAGTCAATAACCACATGGTCGCCGAATTGAACATCTTCCCGGTCCACACTGGCCAGCTGGCTGTGCTCCTCCTGAAGCTGGTCTATCTGCTTCTCAATCTCTTCCTCATCTACCTCAATCTCTTCTCTCTCAATGTCAAAGCCGGTATATTCTCCCAGCTTAACCTCTGGCTTAACCTCCACTTCAGCAGAAAAGGAGGCCGGCTCATCTTCAGCAATATGAAAATCTTCAATTTCAGGCTGATCTATCGGTTCAATTCCGCTCTCTTCCACCGCCCGGGAGTAATTCCGGGGGATAAGGATATCAAGAGCATCGCTGTGAAGGACCTCTTTGCCGAAACGGGCTTCCAGCACCTTGCGGGGAATTTTGCCCTTGCGGAAACCCGGCAGTTCTGCATCTTTGACAACCTTGCGGTAAGCCTGATCCAGGGCTTCATTAACTTCATCACTGTCTATGGTAACTTCAAGTTTAACTTTGTTGCCTTCCAGTTCAGTCTTATTTACTTCCATTTTATTGCCTCCCTAAGAAAGTTTCTACCTTTCAAAAAAATATATATAAAAAAATAATGGTGCGGAAGGGGGGATTCGAACCCCCACAGGAAAAACCCACTAGATCCTAAGTCTAGCGCGTCTGCCAGTTCCGCCACTTCCGCCCATTTACATCATTTAAATTATTAAATTAGACTCTAGATTTATAATCTAGATTGAAAAATTAAACCCTGCTGTAATTTGCTGTCTGAATTGTTGCCTGAAAAGTTCATCTTCCTCATTATAAAAACCATAATAATGTTAGCACATAGGCCCCTTAATGTCAAGCAAAAATAAACAGCCTGGAGGCAGGAATTAGAGAAGCTATCTAGAATAGAAATAGATAGAAAGAGCTTTCTTGTAAGATAATAATTTTAAAGGGGAGCCTGACCGGAGGCTGAGAGGATGGCAACATCGACCCTTATTACCTGATCCTGATAATGCAGGCGCAGGGAAATAAATCTGTTACAACTCCTCCAGCA
>PWHA01000115.1 GCA_003554685.1 Halanaerobiaceae bacterium | reverse complement strand
GTGAATCAGGGATTGGAGAGTTCATGGGCAAGTCAACCAGTTCCGCGGAGGTTGAGCAGGGAGTGTTGGCCCCTGTGGCTTCATTTGCCGCATCCATGCAGGCCGGTGAGCTCGTCAGGATAATGACCGGAGCAAGTCCTGCCCTGCGCGGGAGCCTGCTCATGACTGACATGTCCAGCATGCGCTTTTCCACTGTTGAGCTGAACTCATTGTGAGAGATTGTGTCTCGGGGTGGCACTTAAACATATTCCATCTTTAGAAAATTTTGTGTTTATTCAGTGTCAGTTTCAGGGCTTGTTTGTTTAAGGAGTTATAAACGCCCATCATGAAGCTGAATTGTTTTGTTAGTTTAACCATTAACTTAGGAGGCGAGCATGTCTATCGATTTTCTAGTCCACGAAAAAGGGGACGGAGTCGGTGTTGTTGTGGTGGAAGGACTTAAGGCAGGACAGGAAATCACGGGCTGGATCATGAAAGAAGACCAGACCATAAAAACCAAAATAGTCAGCGATATCCCCATTGGTCACAAGCTGGCTCTGCAGGACTTTAATGCAGGAGATACCGTGTATAAATACAGCACTGATATCGGCAAGGTTGTTGCCCCCATAAAGAAAGGGGAGCACCTGCATGTGCATAATGTAAAAACTAAAAGGTGGTAAAAATGAAGAATAAAATTCTGGGATTCAGACGAGAAAATGGCCGTGTGGGTGTAAGAAACCATGTTGTCATTCTGCCGCTGGACGATCTTTCCAATGCAGCCTGCGAGGCGGTGGGAAATAACGTCAAGGGTGCCCTGGCCCTTCCCCATGCTTATGGCCGACTGCAATTCGGTGAAGATCTGGAACTGTATTTCAGGACACTCATTGGTGCCGGTTCCAACCCCAACGTAGCTGCAGTGGTGGTGATTGGAATTGAACCACAGTGGACAAACAGGATTGTGGAAGGCATAGCCAAGACCGGAAAGCCTGTAACAGGTTTTGCAATAGAGCAGAATGGCGATTTCAACACGATATGTTCTGCTTCACGCAAGGCCATGGAATACGTTCAGTGGGCAAGCGAGATACAACGCACCGAATGTGATATAAGCGAGATCTGGGTATCAACCAAGTGCGGCGAGTCTGACACCACTTCCGGCATCGCTACCAACCCCACTGTGGGCAATGCTTATGACAAGCTGTATGAAAAGGGTTCCACACTCTTGTTCGGTGAAACCACAGAGGTGACTGGTGGTGAGCATTTGATCAAGGAGCGTTGCATCAACGACGAAGTGCGCAAACAGTTTCAATTTTTCTTTGATCGTTACGCCAAACTTGTGGATGAAAAGAAAACCAGCGACCTGTCTGATTCTCAACCAACCAAGGGCAATATTGAAGGGGGCTTGACCACCATTGAGGAAAAAGCCCTGGGCAATATCCAAAAAATTGGGCGTAAAGCTCCTGTAGTAGGCTGCCTGGACAAGGCTGAAACTCCGACCGGACCGGGACTCTGGTTTATGGATTCCTCTTCGGCAGCTGCAGAAATGGTCACCTTGTGTGCTGCAGCAGGGTTTGTGGTACATTTCTTTCCCACCGGCCAGGGGAATATCATCGGCAATCCCATACTACCGGTTGTCAAGTTGTGTGCCAATCCCCGCACCCTGCGCACCATGAGTGAGCACTTCGATGTCGATGTATCCGGCCTGGTCCGCAGGGAAATGGATCTTGATCAGGCCGGGGACTCCCTGTTGAACATGATGGAGCGTACAGCAAATGGAAGACTCACTGCTGCCGAGGTCCTTGGACACAGGGAGTTTATTATCACTAAGCTTTATGAAAGTGCTTAAACCTCTATCCAGTATTGCGCGATGCATTTTCTGAATTATTACCCGTTTTCAGTCTGACCTGAAATGAGTAAGAAATATGTATAAATAAAAACTATGGCAGCCTGATGTCGTTAAGGGCTGATAGATTACCTAAAAGTATTACAGTTATAACGGGGCAGCCTATGGTTGCCCCGTTATATTTTGAAAAACCTGGACATCATATCATGTCCATTCGAATAACTGATCAAACATGCCTCTTGTAAAGACCAGTAAATGTATGGAACTGATGCCTCCCCCTGGAGCTGTAGGATGTTTCAGTGTATACAGTCCGGAGTGTATAGAAGCTGTCATATCAGCAGCAGAGATTGAGTGCCGGCCGGCAATAGTCTCCATGGACCAGAATGTAATCAGAGATACACAGCTTGACGAAATGGCCAAGGAAGCATTCCTTATGGCACGGGATTCTTCAGTGCCAATAAGTGTACACCTGAATCATGCCGAGAGCCTTGAAGGAATCAAAATGGGCCTTGATCTGGGTTTTTCATCCGTCATGTTTGATGGTTCGAGTTTAGATTTTGATGAAAACATCAGGCAGACATGCGAAGCTCGTATTATGGCCCATGCATACGGATCAGAGATAGAGGGTGAATATGGTATGTTATGTATAACTAATGAAGATTTGAATAAAGTCAAACAATTTTTAAGTAAAACCATGGTTGACTATCTTGCCTTTTCTGCTGATAAATCAGTGACCATTGACAATCAAATGCAATCTATATATATTTTTAAACAGATTATAGAGAAAAGTGGCGTGCCACTAGTATTGCACGGCGCAAGCAACATTGATAATACAATGCTAAGAAGATTTCAAGTGTCTGGTGTTAGAAAGATAAATGTGCATTCGGAAATCATAAAAGCAATGAATGACTATCAATATGCAATAAATATGTGCTCTCATCAATTGTCACAGACAGTATATGAAAGCGAGATTAAAAGACTAATCAAGCAAGTTGTACAAAATAAAATCAAGAAATACTGCTAGACCAAATTAAAAGGTCTGCATCGAGAACGCTGTAGCTTAACAATGAGCGCGATGTAATGAGCTATTATATCTTACCTGTCTTTTTTGTGATCATCCTGGGGTATATACTCAAGAACTGTCTGTTTAAAGAAAACACTTTTTGGGGTGTTGTACAAACAAGTACTTATTATATTTTTTTGCCAGCCTTATTGTTTGAAAATATTTCTCAAATACAGGTAATACATCATAGCTCATTGCTGATGATGTCTGCATTATTATTGTCAGTACTTATTATATCTATATTTTTATTTGCAATTAAGCCGTATATAAATACAACGGGCAATGGTTTTTCATCTGCTTTTCAAGGTAGCTTAAGGCAAAATGTATACATAGGTATGATGGGTGCGTCAACAATGTTGGGCGATGAGGGTTTGATGCTGTCGTCAATAGCAATGCTTGGGCTGGTTCCGCTACTAAACTTTTTAAGTGTGCCTACTGTTATTGTCTGCTCCAACACTGAATTCTCTAAAACAAGATCGATTTATCTGGCAATATTAAAAAATCCCTTGATTGTTGCTAGTGTGGCGGGGCTCATTATAAGTCAGCATCCGGTCGTTTTACCAGAAATATTTTTACAGATTTTCAGCATTCTAGGTCAAGCAGCTTTACCTTTAGGGCTATTGGCTGTCGGAGCAAGTTTGCAGTTGAGAAGTGTTAATCTTGAGCAATTTAAACTTATTGCCTTAAGCTCTACGGTAAAACTTCTCGTCTATCCCTTCTTGACTGCAATGATATGCTATGTTTTGGGTGTATCAGGCTCTGAACTCGTGGTTGCTATACTTTTTGCCAGCTTACCTACTGCTGCAGGTTCGTTTATTCTGGCTAAAGAGCTAGGTGGAGATCATTTAGCTATGTCATCAATTATAACTTTTCAAACCATTTTTTCTTTCATCACCATCCCTTTTATGTTAGCTATTCTTACATAACCAACTAACTGTGGACGAGCAAGACATTGTTAAGCTGGAATCCATACTGTCTGAAATGGATCCAGAACTGAATCTCCATGAATTATACCATCTGGACCGCCATTTCCATTCCCAGCTTTATGGATATTCAAGGCTATCCCATCTTTGCCTCGTAGTGGACAAGCTGATGGAGTCCGTAGACATTTTCCTTATCAATCGTCCTCGCGGCAGCAAGTATTTAATCCAGATGCAGGCTCAGCACAATCAGATTATTGATGC
>PWHA01000323.1 GCA_003554685.1 Halanaerobiaceae bacterium | reverse complement strand
TCTGCTTCTATGAACTCCAGCAAACTTATTGTCCTATTAATAGCTTTATTGCAGCTCTCTGAACCATCAACCGGAAGCAATATTTTTTCCATTTATTTTACCTCCATTATAGATAAAATAGCATTTTCTCCTTAATCATTTGCTCTGGCTAAACCTTGTAGCACTTAAGAATTTAGTCTATCTCTAATAATTCTCAGCTGGAATATTGAAACTATTAATCCAAAATCCACTCAATACCCATCTTAATTAATTTGGATTTTTTAGGCCTGGATGTTTCGGGGTTCCATCCCATCATCTCATATCTCAACTCCAGAGCAGACTGAAAAGCTTCACGATCTATTGCTCCCTTTCCTTTCAGGGGGCCATCAGAGAAGTTTTCAAAAAATCTTTCAGGTAAGACATCATCCTTTTTGCTGAAACCTGCCTCGAGATTAAAAATTTTAGCCATATCGATACTCCGTTCTGCAGCATCCATTAATTCTTTTAAACTGATATCAAGACCAGTAACTGCCTGAACCAGATCTATAAGCATGTTAAGAGGGACCGGGCCTCTTGGTACAAAGCCAAAACAACAGGCTCCAAGCATATCTATCATAGTCCAGTAAATATCAAGAATCATAAATAATCTGACCTTTTCACTACCGACCGAAAACGGGTCGACGGGTTCATATATTCCTAAAGGTTTTGTCGTCTTGATACCATAGCTTGTCTGATTAGCATAAAAAGGATCATGAGCGGCTTTCATATGATCTGCGCCGTAATCAGCTAATGCATACTGCAAACCAACTCCAGTCTTAACTCTGGGATCATGCATAGCAACTTCCTGGCCTTTAACCTGATGAACATACTTACTGGAGCCCTTACCAATTTTTTTTGCTGCTCTGAGACTTCCTTCAGCCAGCAGATCTCCAATTCCATCTCTATTGACAATTTTATCGATCAATGGCAGTAATGCATCCTGATTGCCAAAATTTAGTTCCAGCCCATCGCATTCATCTTGAGATAATAATCCATTTTCAAAACACTCCATGGCAAAAGCAATAGTCATTCCAGTAGAAATAGTATCAATTGTATATTTATTACACATCTCATTGGCTTTAGCTATTATTTCTCTGCTGGAAATCTCCAGAATTGATCCCAGAGAACCAACGGTCTCATATTCAGGCCCTCCATATTTCGGATCTACAACAAGAGAGTTTTCATTAACTTCTACAACTCTTTTGCATCTAATCGGGCAGGCATAACAGCCTTTGCCCTCTTTTCCTATCGTGTTTTTCCAGGTTTCACCATCAATTTCTTCTACCTCAGTAAACTGTCCTTTATTCCAGTTTCTAGTGGGCAAAGCACCAGTTTCATAGTTAGATCTAACAGAAGCCAAAGTTCCTATTTCATGCAGATTTTTTGCCACAGGAATTTTCATACCTTCCCTGGCAGTCCATCTATTAATCTCCTGTACTCTTTTTTTATCTGCAATTTCAAGTGACTTGGTTCCTCGAACAGCAATGGCCTTTAAATTTTTAGAACCCATAACAGCGCCCAGGCCATTTCTACCATTAAAATGTCCCAAATCATTTGTAATATTACCGTATCTAACCAGGTTTTCACTGCCCGGACCAATTTGGGCAACTCTTACCTTATCATCTCCCAGCTGTTCTCTAATTAAGTCCTGTACCTCTCCAGTCTCCTTTCCCCAGAGATTATTGGCTTTTTTAAATTCAACTTTACCATCCTTGATCCATAAATACATGGGTTCATCTGCTTTCCCAGTTATAACAACAGCATCAAAACCAGCTTTTTTTAATTCTGGAGCCCAAAATCCACCTGCTTCACTTTCTCCAAACCCACCTGTCAAAGGAGATTTGCTGCAAACTATCAATCTGGGAATTGCAGGACCAGGAGCACCAACAATTATGCTGGTGGAAAAAACAAGCATATTATCCGGAGAAAGTGGGTAAACCTCAGGATCCATATCCTGGAACATATAATATAGGGCAAACCCTCTTCCCCCGATATACTTTCTATAAAAATTTTCACCATGCGTGTCAACACTATGCTTCTTGTTGCTAAGATCAACCTTTAGAATCTTACCATTTATACCCTGCATTATTTTTCTCCTTTCCAAAAAATCACAGATGAAGTGCTCTACCACAAGCATCATAGGCTGATTCCATAATTGCTTCAGAAAGGGAAGGATGGGCGTGAATAGTTTCTGCAAGAATTTCAGAGGTGACTTCCATTCTGACTGCTAAAACTGCTTCTGCAATCAGCTCAGTAGCATGGGGACCAATTATTTGAACTCCCAGTACTTGATTCCACTTGTCATCGCTAACAATTTTAACCATCCCCTCCTGATATCCCGAGGCTAAGGCTTTGCCATTAGCAGAAAAGGGGAATTTTCCTACTTTAACCTGATATCCCTTTTGCCGGGCTTGTTCCTCGTTTAAACCAACAGTAGCCAATTCCGGGATAGTATAAATACAGGCAGGTACTGCAGAATAATCCATTCTCCTTTCTAAATTTGCAGTATTTTTAGCTGCCACAATCCCCTCTGCTGAGGCTACATGAGCCAGCCAAGGTTCACCAATAACATCTCCAGCAGCATAAACACTGGAAATGTTAGTCTGTAAATAGGAGTCCACCTTCAAACAACCCTTTTTAAGTTTTAAATCAATATTTTCCAGGCCGCGCAAATTAGCTTCTCTGCCAGCAGCAACCAGAACTTTTTCAGCTGCAATTATCTCATTTTTTGAATCAGTTTTAACCTCAACTTTCAAGCTTTTTTCGGCAGAGTCAATAGAGTCAATTTTTCCAACCTCTGATTCAGTCATAATTTTAACACCCTGGTCAAGCAAATTTTGATGTAAAATCTTAACCAGTTCTTGATCCAGTCTAGGCAATATTTGATCCATAATTTCTACAATAATAACCTCTATATTTAAACTGGCATAAATTGTTGCCAGTTCTACTCCAATAACCCCACCCCCGATAATTACAAGAGTATCTGGAAGTTCATTTAAGTCTAAAGCCTCTCTACTGGTAATAACATCAGGATGATCAATTCCATCGATGGGAGGAATTATAGGTTTAGAACCAGTGGCTATTATGATACTTTCTGCAGATAAAACTTTCTTATCTGCTAACAATTTGATTTTTTTGTCAGCAGTAAGCTCTCCATAATCCTTATAAACATCAACTCTATTTTTTTTAAGAAGACTATCTATTCCACCAACCAGTCTATTTACTACCCTGTCTTTGCGATTTTTCATCTTTGCCCAGTTTATTTTATATCCCTCTAACTCTATTCCAAATTCATCTGCTTTTTTTAGGTCATTAATAAATTCTGAATGTCTAAGATAAGTTTTTGTAGGGATACAGCCCCTGTTAAGACAGGTGCCTCCTAAGTCCTCTTCTTCAATTAAAGCCACCTTTTGATTGAGTTGAGCTGCTTTAATAGCGGCAACATAACCTGCAGGGCCACCTCCTAAAATACAGGTATCATACTGAAGAGCTTCAATATTGTCAGGTTTATCTTCTTTTGAGCCACTGGCTTTAATCTCAGCTGATTTTTCACCAAAATCATTTAGCTTTTCACCAGGATCCATTAAAACAGCCACTACTTCACCTATAGCAGCTTTCTCACCTTCTTTAATCAATATTTTAGCCAAAATACCACTGGCAGGTGCTTCAACTTCGAGATTTGCTTTGTCAGTGGATATTTCGAAGATAGTCTCACCTGCCTCTACCTCTTCATTTTCATTTTTATACCATCTATTAATAGTTCCTTCAGTCATTGTTTCGCCAAATTTTGGCATCTTAATTTCATTTGCCAAAAATCTCACCTCCAGCCAAGCTATTATAGTAGAAGTTCCAGGGGATTTTGCATTAGTTCCTTAACATATCTTAAAAACTCACCAGCAGGAGCCCCATCGATAGCCCGATGGTCAAAGGAAAGACTTAACCATATAACAGGTCTGGCTACTATATTACCTTCAATTACCATAGCTTCCCGGGTTATTTTCCCTGCCCCTAAAATAGCAATTTCAGGAGGATTTATTATTGGAGTAAAAATTTCAAC
>PWHA01000106.1 GCA_003554685.1 Halanaerobiaceae bacterium | reverse complement strand
TAGGCAGCATCATCACTATACAGTAAAACCACATTATATATATTTCTATTTTTCTTCTCCAGATCCACAGCCCGTAACACATCGGTATGAGCATCAGGTAGATAAATGACATTTCAAAAGCTGAAATCCGCCGGAAAAAGGTGGTTTCTTCATGAGTACCTTCGCCAAACCACTCGCCGGGGAAAGGAGCCAGGAAAGAAATCTGCAGCGCCCGCGGTAGGTAATAGACAAAATCAACCGCACTGTGAAAAGATACATCACTATCTATTTCACTGGCAGTATCACCATATGATACAGGGTAAGCTACCGAACGCAAAATTGCCAGGGAATAAAATTGATTATCAATTCTCGCCGGCAACCATGATGTCCTCTCCCAACGGTATTCTTTCGTTAAACGCTCTAATCTTGTTTGCCCTTTAGTTTGCTCCACCGGCAGAACCACTGGTAAACTGCCTGCCACCATAAAATTTTCGTTTTTATTGTTAAAAAAGTTATCTTCATTACCTGAGCTTTCGGTTAAAAACATGGGATCTTTTTCATACTTGCTTTCTCCCTGAATGGTATAAAATGCAGTAGTTATGCCCACGACCAGGCCGAGAAATAATACCTTAATCAGCAGCCTTTCCCAGTTAATGGTGCGTCTAACAAGCAAAACAAATAAATAAACTGCAAGTATCACAAATAACATCAAAATGACATACTGAAACATTACCAGGGTATGGGGACGGCTTAACCAGAGCAATATTACTCCGCATAGAGCAGCAAATAATCCTTGTCCTTCTCGAAACTTCGCTAGTGTAAAAGTGCTATCTTTTTTTATGATTAACAATAATCCGTAAAGTAAAAGAAGCATGCCCAGGATATTATAGCCATCTCGATGAATCTGCGTATACCAAAGCATAGCAGAAGGGAAAAAAACATAGGGTATGGCGGCTATAAACGAAGCCATGCGGTTACCCGAAATATAATATAGCAGCTTAATAACCAGCAAGGCAGTAAAAGCGTGAACTGCTGCATTTACCGGGGCCAGGGTCCAGGGCTCGGGCCAGGTTAAAGCATAGATAGCCCCGGCTAAGCCGGCGGGCATCCACCCTTCAGGGCGTAATTCCCACGCCGACCAGCCTTCAATGTTTATTTTTTCTGCCATTTCAACCGCAGTTTCATGAAATTTAAGTGTATCTCTTCCCGCAGTCAAAAGACCGTCACCTGCATGCCAGAAAGGCAGTATATAGGGAAGCATCACCAATTGAACCATTAAAATAATCGCTAAAGTAATTAAAAAAAAGATTAGCCATATTTTCCAATCAGATAATTTTTCTATTTCCGTTATTAGACGTTTCATCAATAACATAGCATCACCTTATAATCGACTTTTTAAATTTCCAGACGCAACAATTAAATTTTATATTAAAGCCCATACAAAACCAAGCAGACCAGTTTTTTTAGAACATCCACATTTTTCATCGATCTGCATATTATGTACTGTTTATATAATCACTTAATATATAGTCTATTAATTTATCCCAGGTATGATTCTTTAACACATATTCCCGTCCTTTGATTCCCATATGGCAGCGATCGCTTTGATCAAGGTAGTATAGCCTCTTTATTGCTTCCGTAATTTCAGTATAATCGAGGCTGTTGATAACTTCGCCAAAACCATATTTCGCTATAAATTCGAACTCCTCTTTTTGTGAAGTTATGACTGGTCGGGCCGAGGCAAGATATTCATAACACTTAATCGGATTTTCAACTTCTTCAGGGTCCAGCACTCCATAAAGAATATCCGAGGCCGCCATATAAAGATGGACATCTTCATGCTCAACAAATCCGGTAAAAATGATGCTGTCACCTAACCCTTTAGCATTAACCTCATTTTTCAAGCTTTCCAGTTCCGGGCCATCTCCAACAATAACCGCCTTAACATTATTAATTTCAGATTTGAGATCGTCTAATGCGACTATTAAATATTTTAAGCCATGTCTTTTTTTAATACTTCCGGCATAACCGATAACAAAATCACAATCTTTCAAAGCAAGGTCTATTTTACCTCTGGCCTTCAACTTATTGACCAGGGGAAACAAAGCTGCACTGACCGCATTTGGAAAAATGACAGGCTCTGGCTGGTCCGGCTTTCTATATCTTTGGACCTCTTCTTTGACTTCTTCGTAGGCAACCAGGACCTGTCTGGCAACCCTGCAGTTAAGCAATAATACCAGTTTCCAAAAATATTGCAATCCTGGAAAAGAAGATAGATTTTTAATTTCACGGCTCCCTACACCCCTGACCAGCACATAGTAAGGCAGCTTATAAAAACTGATCAAAAAAGGCAGGGTCAGGCAATTTCCTATCCTGGTTATTACAAGATCCGGTTTTTCTTTTTTTAAGATCAACCTGATTGCATTAATCATCTGCAGCTGGATTTTGAAATTCCACCAGAAAGAAAACTGCTTTTTGGAAGAAAGGTAAAAAACTCTGTTTAAGTTAGCAGCTACATGGTCAATATAACTATTATTTTCCGGATATGGACAGATTAACGATAAGTCTACCTGGTCATTTCTGATCAGGGCAGAGATAATCTCCTTTGTTGCAATATTATGCCCTGACTTTCCTGACGGATCAACTGTTGCTATTAATAGTACTTTCATGAAAGTATCTCCTGCATTACTTAAAAGCTATGTAGAAACCATTTGAAAAACTTTTTCATATTCAGCCACTAGCTGTTTTACCGCAAATTTATTTATAACAGTCTGCTTTGCCTTTAAAGCCAAAGCGGAAGCTAAATTTGGATCACTGAGTAAATAATCTATTTCTTCTGCCATCGGCCTGGCATCACCTACAGGCACCAGTATGCCGTTTTCATAATGATCAATTATTTCTGAAGGCCCCGATTTACAATCAGTTGAAATAACCGGTGTGCCGCAGGTCATCGCTTCAATTAGAGCATTGGGAAAGCCTTCATACAAAGAAGAAAGCACAAAAATATCCGCTTTAGAAATATATTTATAAGGATTAGCCTGAGAACCTAAAAACGCAACCTTATCTTGCATTGCTAATTCTTCAACCAACTTTTGAAGCTTGCTTTTTTCTTCTCCGTCACCAATAATAACTAATCTTAGCGGAATGTTTTTTTCAGCAACTAAGCTAACTGCTTTAATTAGTACCTGGAAACCTTTTCCTGCTATCAACCTTCCCATTCCTATTGCTATGGGAATAGTTGATTTAAACCATGGATGATCTACAGCTATATTAGCCAGCTTTTGGATTAAATCGATATCAACAGGATTATTGATTACTATGATTTTTTCCTGAGGGATAGAATATTTAATCATTAAGTCATCTTTCATAGAATTAGAGGGGACAATTATTATGCTCGCCTTTTGATAAACATATTTTTCAGCATAATACCAAATTTTTCTTTTGATCAGGCTGGTGATTTCATGAACCTCGCTGGCAGACTTATGAGTTACTTCCCGGTAAATAATCGGTGGTTTAGACTTTGCCAGCGATACAGCAATACTGACTGCCACACCAAGATAATCTTTCATCGTAAAAACTGCATCATAATTATTCTGATCAATAATATTTTTCAGTTCAAATATAGTATTTTTAGTTTTTTTTGCTTTAGAAGTAATTATTTGAATATCTCTTTCAATATAATCAATCATGGACCCATCGTCATTAATCAAAAATAAGTTTATAGAGAAATGATTGTCCAGGTTATTAATTATATTAACAGCCACCCTTTGCGCCCCGCCACCCCTTAAGTGGGGCAAAACAATCAATAATTTCATGGTTACCCCCGCTTAATTACCTCAATGCCTGTCCTTTCATTAAGTTGAATGCTGTTGATGTTATAAATAATATCATTTCTAATAACTTCTAACAAACCACCGTATTTTTAAAAACCGCTTTTCCTAGCTTATTATTGATTTTAAATATTCTTGAATCAGTAATAAAGCAATAATTTAATCATAATTTATTTTATGCTCCATCACTTCAATAGCTAAGTCGGCATACTTTTCCACTTCTTTTCTCCCTTCAAGTAACCGTTTACTTGATCTTTTAATAATCTCGTCCCTGG
>PWHA01000138.1 GCA_003554685.1 Halanaerobiaceae bacterium | reverse complement strand
TAGCATGGAGAACTTTATCGCTCTCACCATGTTTCTTGGCCAGATCTACACCAATATCAATATGAGGGCCTTCTACTTCATGATCAATGGCCTTGCCCAGATCATGGAGCAGCCCTGCTCTCTTGGCAAGGTTAACATCTGCTCCCAGTTCAGAGGCCATTATACCGGCCAGATAGGAAACTTCCAGGGAATGCTGGAGCACATTCTGACCAAAACTGGTGCGGAACTTCAGGCGGCCCAGATACTTAACCAGTTCTGAATCCAGACCATGAACTCCGGTATCAAAGGTTGCCTCTTCACCAATTTCTCTGATGTGTTCATCCAGTTCCTTTTTGGCCTTTTCAACCATTTCTTCAATCCTGGCAGGATGAATTCTCCCGTCTTCAATTAACTTCTCCAGGGCAATCCGGGCCACCTCTCTTCTCATGGGGTCAAATCCGGAAATAACCACTGCCTCTGGAGTATCATCGATAATCAGATCAATTCCCGTTAAACTCTCAATAGTTCTGATATTTCGTCCTTCCCGGCCAATTATTCTTCCTTTCATTTCATCATTGGGCAGTGAAACCACCGATACAGTCGTTTCAGCCACATGATCAGCAGCACAGCGTTGAATTGCCAGTGAAACAATCTCCCGGGCTTTCTTATCAGCAGTCTCTCTCAGCTCAGCTTCCTTCTCCTTAATTTTACGTGAATACTCATGTTCCAGTTCTTCTTCCATTTTATTTAGCAGGTAGGTCTTAGCTTCCTGCTGGTTCATGCCGGCAATTTTTTCTAATTTTTCCTGCTGCTCCTTTTTTAATTCCTGTAATTCTTTTTCTTCTTCCTCCAGGCTTTTTTCTCTCTGGTTGAGATCCTGTTCTTTCTTTTCCATACTTTCAGCCTTACGATCCAGGTTTTCTTCCCGATGAACTAGACGATTTTCCAGTTTCTGCAGTTCATTGCGTCTTTCCTGGGTTTCCTTGTTCATCTCGTCCTTCATTTTATGAACTTCTTCTTTAGCCTCTAAAATCATTTCTTTCTTGGTCGATTCTGCTTCTCTTTGAGCTTCATTTTTTATCTTCTTTGCTTCCTCTTCAGCAGATTGAATTTTAGCTTCAGCAATATATTTTCTGATTATATAGCCGAAAAACAATCCGGCTATTAAACTTATCGCTGGATAAATTATTACATTAATTTTTTTCACCTCCAGTTAGAATTGTATTTATTTAAAACATTGAAGAACCCTTGATTTTATGGTATCTGTTAATATTTTATCCTTTTTTGTTTTCAGTGTCAAGAAAGCCCGATTCAAAGTAAAAATTTCAATTTTTCAGATAAAAAAAGATAAAAAAACCTGTCCCGAAATCTCAGGACAGGTTAAGTTCGATGGCAATTTGTTTGGCTGTGGAGCGGTGAAAGCCCTTCTGAGATAAATATCGAAAGAGTTTCTTTCTCAGCTCGAAATTTTCTTCCTCGCTGTCAGAAATTGTTCTTTTGGACAGCCAGGATTCCGCCAGTTCTAAAGCCAGTTCAAATTCTTTCTGAGGCGGCAGTAACCGGGCCAGCAGCTTTTCCTGAATCTCAGTGTCAACTCCCTTTTTCTTAAGCTCCGCCCTGATCAGGTAGGGACCCCGGGGCTTGCTCTCCAGACGGTGTCTGATCCAGGTTTCGGCAAATCTTTCATCATCGATATAACCCCTGTCCGTCAGCTCATCCAGCACAATATTAATCTCAGCGAAATCATAATCTTTTCTCGCAAGCTTATCAAACAGCTCCTTCCGGGAATGCTCCCGGCGGGCCAGATATTTAAAAACCTTACTTTTGATTTCATTTCTGCTCATCGAATTTCACTTTTATTCATCATTCTCTTCAGATTTAGCTTCTTCTTCCTCAACTTCACCATCTTCCAGACCGACTGCAACCCGGATTTTCTGTTCAATCTCCTCCATAACTTCCGGATTCTCTTCCATGTATTCCTTGGAATTTTCCCTGCCCTGACCCAGTCTTTCTTCTCCATAGGAGTACCAGGCTCCGGCTCTATCAATAATTCCGGTCTCCTCACCCAGATCCAGCAGGGCTCCCGAACGGGAAATCCCGGTGCCGTACATGATGTCAAACTCACACTGCCTGAAGGGAGCAGCTACCTTATTCTTAACAATCTTGGCCCGGGCATGAGAGCCAATAACTTCAGAACCGTCCTTGATTGTCTGCGACCTTCTGATCTCGATCCGGACAGAGGAATAAAACTTCAGCGCCCGTCCCCCCGGAGTGGTTTCAGGATTGCCGAACATTACTCCGATTTTTTCCCGGATCTGATTGATAAATATCGCTGAAGTTTTGGAGCTGCTGATGGCTCCGGAAAGTTTTCTCATAGCCTGAGACATTAACCGGGCCTGCAAACCGACATGGGAATCCCCCATTTCACCTTCCAGTTCAGCCTTGGGCACCAGAGCAGCCACCGAGTCCAGCACCACCGCATCAATGGCATTGCTCCTGATTAAAGCTTCGGTAATCTCCAGAGCCTCTTCCCCGTTATTGGGCTGGGAAATTAAGAGATCATCGATCTTTACCCCCAGATTCTCAGCATAGCGGGGATCCAGAGCATGTTCGGCATCAATAAAGGCCGCAATTCCTCCCTTTTTCTGGGCTTCAGCTATAATGTGCAGGCCCAGAGTAGTCTTGCCTGAAGCTTCATTACCATAGAGCTCCACAATTCTCCCCCGGGGAATTCCTCCAACCCCCAGAGCCAGATCCAGAGGCAGACAGCCGGTAGGTATGACCTCCACATCCAGGGTGTTGGAATCTCCCAGCCGCATAATTGCACCTTCACCGAACTGTTTTTGTATTCGGCCTACCGCCTTATCCAGAGCTTTTTCTTTATCACTTTGATCCAAATTAACCCCACCTCTCCTGTTTAATTTTGGAAATTTTTATAATTAAGCTGTGTTAATTATATTTTACTTTTATGGAAAAATCAAGCATTTTATTAAATATCTATAGAAAATATTTCTTGATAAACCGGCCCCTGAGATCTCAGGATGCTTTTCATCAGCGAAAAGCTGCTTATGCTGTCGCTGACAGCAAGATTCTTTCCAAAATCCTCATCAGCCAGAACATCAGCAGCCATCCTGATATCAGCTTTATTTTTAACTCTTCCCAGGGTTAAGTGCGGAGTAAATTTGCGCTTTTCTTCAGCAAAACCCAGCTCGGTCACAGCCTTTTCAATCTTATTGTGAAGCTTAATAAGCTCCTCTCTACCCCGGGTTACCCGGGAAATCAAAACCCTGGGATAATCCCGAGCCGGAAAGGCCGAGAGACCCTTGAACTGACAGTCAAATTGCCCGTTTAAGTTTATTTCAGCCAGCCTGTCATTTAGTTCTTCAGTTTTCTTTTCAGAAGTATCGCCCAGAAATTTCAGGGTAATATGATAGTTTCCCGGTTTAACCCACTTAACTCCCCGGGGCAGGTCCCGCTTGAGCTTATCGGTCTCTTCTCCAAAGTATTTCCTGGTTTCTTCGGCAATATTGCAGGCAACAAATAATCTCATGATAGCACCTCAGCTTTTAAGTCTTAATACAGTATGATTTCTGGTGTGCATCTCAATAACCTGTTATACATTTCCTTCAAAAACTTTTTCTACATTTCAATTAAATATCCAGGAATTAAAAATATATCCAGCCCCAAAAAACTAAATTATTAAGAAACTAGCTGCTTGATTCTTCCTCTTCATGGTCCTCTTCAAGCTCATCTTCACCGGGAATTATTTCTTCTTCCTCCAGGGCTTATTATAACTCCTCTTCTATCTCCTCTTCCTCAAGTTCATCCTCATCCAAATCCTCTATGATATTTTCCACCTCTTCCAGAAGTTCGGAAGCTTCTGGGATATCAGGATTGCGGACAACCGCTTTTCTCAGTTCTTCCTGGGCTGACTGATACATTTCAATTTCATAATAGACCCTTCCTAAATGATAGTATCCCACGGAATAACCGGGATTGATCTCTATTGCCTGGGTAAGCCTTGAAATTGCCCGGTAGGGATTATCCTGTTCCAGGGCCAGTTTCCCCAGTTCAATATAAGCCTTGACATAGGTGGGATTATATCTCACTGCCTGCTCGAAGCTTTCATTGGCTCTGTCATGCTCTTCCCTGTCCAGATAGATCAGACCTTTATAAAAATGAGCCTCATAATTATGGGGATGGGTCTCTAGCACATTATCGAACTTATCCTGGGCTGCTGAATAATCACCAGCCTGGTAATGGGCCTGTCCCAGCAGACTGCGCAGGCTGGTTACATCCGGACTTCTTTCCAGTCCTCTCTCCAGAACATCAATAGCTTGGTCTATTTCATCAAGATCCATATATACTTTAGCCAGGTCAAGATGAGCACCAGCATCACCTGGGTCTCTCACAATCAATCTTTCAAAGTAATTGATGGCTTCTCTGCTGTTGCCCAGTACTTTATGAGAACGTCCCAGGATGGAGTAATCGCTGTCTCTGTACAAATCCTCGCTGACATCAGCCAGAAGCTCAACCGCTCTCTGGAAATTCTCAAGGCCAAATTCAGCATGGGCCAGATCTCTGGTCTGCTGCTCACCGCCAAAGCCGAGTTCCCGGGCCCTGGCAATTAACTCCCTGGCCACATCAAATTGAGCACTGTCAAAGTGCCCGTCTCTATTCAGATACCTCTCACCCAAAAGCCAGTAAAGTTCAGCCGGATTATATCTGGACTCTTCCAGTTCTTCAATTAAACTTTGGGCCTGCCGGTAATTTTTCAGAGCAATATCAGTCTTTACCAGATAATAGTGAATCTGATAGGAATAACTGTCGGTTATTTCACCAGGGTCAACTTTGATTTCACTGAGCATATTTCTAGCTTCTTCATAATCTTCATTATAATAGTTATAGACAGCTTCGGCCAGTCCTGCTTCTTCAGCTCCAGCAGTCTGCTGATTAATTCCTGCAAAGAGAAATGAAACTGCCAGCACCAGTAATAAAGAAACGATAAACTTTTTCATGTTATCTCCTCCAGTAAATATTTGCGAACCAGATTAAAGGCAAACTGCGCGGTTAACCACCTTATTCTCTTTCTATCTCCAGCAAGGTTCCACCTTGCACTGGAATGTCTGCCTTCAACTGCCAGACCGCCAAAAACCAGACCAACATTATTGTCCACAGCCTCAGGTCCAGCATAGCCTGTAACAGCCAGCCCAATATCTGCTGCCAGCAGTTCTCTGACCCCGCAGGCCATGAGTTTGGCAACCTCAGAATCAACCTCTCCCCTGCTGGCCAGCAGCTCCCGGGGGACTCCCAGCAGTTTAATCTTACTTTCCCTGCTGTAGCTGATCACCCCACCGGCAAAAAATTCTGATGATCCAGCCCTATCGGTGAGCCTTTTCCCCAGCAATCCGCCGGTTATCGACTCAGCTGTGGCAATAGTTCTAGAACTATTTTTAAGCATTTCTCCAATTTTCCCGGTTAGTGTTTCATCTCCTCTGCCAAAAATGTAACTGTCCAGTTTTCTCTCTAGCTCTCTTTCGGCTCTGGAAAGCAACTCCTCTTTTTCGGGACTGCAGGTAAGCTTAATTTCTATCACCCCGCCCCGGGGCAGAAAACTGAAGTACACTCCGGTATTATTGCTAATAATCTTTTTGATTTTATCTTCCAGTTCAGCTTCTCCCAGACCAATAACCTGATATTTTTTCTGTATCAGCGGTTTGACATCGCTGTTAAGCTTCAGGATATCCGGCATTACCTTTTCTGTAAGCATAGTTTCCATCTCATCAGGTACACCGGGCAGGACATAAATTGCTGTGTTATCCTGCTGACATTTAAAGCCCGGAGCTGTTCCCCGCTCATTATCAAGAATTTCCGCTCCCTCAGGAAAGTAAGCCTGACGGAAATTATTATCGGTAAACTTTATATTTCTCCGGGAAAAAAGCTTTTCGATTCTGGCAGCAGACTCATCATTATATTTTAGCTTCCGGCCGCAGGCCCGGGCTGTCGCCTCCCGGGTAATATCATCTCCGGTAGGACCCAGGCCTCCTGAAACTATAATAATCCGGTAATTACTGATTAACTGCTCCAGGGTCCCGGCAATTTCAGCGGACTCATCGCCTACGGTCAGACATTTTCTGACCGCAACACCGGCCTTCTGCAGGCTGGAAGCAATTATGGCCGAATTGGTATCGATTATTTCACCGCTGACAAGTTCGTCACCAATGGTAAGGACTGCTGCCTCTATCATCTGGCAAATCTCTCCTAAAATAATTTATATAATTAACAGCTTATATATTTTATAATTTAATCTTAAATGATTTAGTTTTAGCAGTTAATAAACTATAATTATTTCATAACAACAATGATAATCTGAAGCAGCCCGGCAGAAACCAGTCCGGCCAGCAGGTCATCAACCATTACACCCAAGCCACCTGCTAAATCCTGGCTGCTGTCAATTAAACCCGGTTTTAAAATGTCAAAAAACCTGAAGAGCACAAAACCAATAATAACCTGGGAAACCAAAAGATTTGGTCTTAAAAAAAATGTCAGCCACATTCCCGCCATTTCATCTATCACTATTCTGGAATCATCCTTGAGAGAAGTTCTCTTTTCATCTAAATTACAGGAAAGTACTCCTGAGAAAAAAATCAGCAAAATAAAGATCGGATTGCTGACTATCTCGGGTATCAAAAAATATATTATTACTGCCAGCAGCGAACCCAGGGTTCCCGGGATGATTTTAAGTTCACCTATGCCCAGGCCGGTGGCATAGAGTCTATTTATTCGTTGAACTAAGCTCATTATATCACCATTTTCACAGTAATTCTCTGTGTTTTTATATCATTATCAGGAACTTTTAATTATTAGCCAGAACTATAAGAACTTCAAAAACCTCAATTAAGTCTTATTTAAAGGTTTATTGTAAGATAATATATTTAAGAACAATTATAACACTTATTTACCTGCCTCAGCTACTCTGTTTACTCTGCTGTAAATAATTGCAGATCAGCTGATTTAAAATAGAGATAGCCGGAATAAAGTGTAATCGCTACTGCCAGCCAGAGGATTGTCACCGGGATAAGTTCCGGCAGAGCTATAAGATTGGGATAAACAATGAAGCTCAGTACAGCTAAAATCTGGGTGACAGTCTTGGCCTTACCCCAGTAGCTGGCAGAAATTATTATTCCCTCACTGGCAGCCACTACCCTCAAGCCTGTCACGGCCATTTCCCGGCCGATTATTAAAATTACCGGCCAGGCCGTGATTTCTCCCAGGGCAGCAAAGCTGATCAGAGCCGAGGCAATCAGCAGCTTATCTGCCAGGGGATCAGCAATTTTACCAAATTTGGTAATTAGATTATTCCTGCGGGCCAGATAACCATCAACAGCATCGGTTAAAGCTGCCAGCCCAAAGATTATTAAAGCAAGCATATCTGCTGTACCGGGCAATCTGTCCCGCTGCAGCAGAAAAAACATGAATAAGGGAATCATAATAATCCGGCTCAGAGTAATTTTATTGGGAGTGTTCATCAACTATCTCTCCAGTTAAATCATATTCATAGGCTCCGGTAATGCGACAGGTAACTATCTCTCCCGGGTTGAGGTTGAGGTTGCGGTCTGCAGGCAAACTACCAGTAACGCTGTTATCTATCTCAGGAGCATCATACCGGGTTCTCCCGGTAAACTCATCAACTGCAACCTCATCAATCAGAACCTCAACCTCTTCTCCTAATAATTTTCGGTTATTGGCCAGCGATATTCTCCGCTGAACTTCCATCAATTTATTGTATCTCTCACTTTTAACTTCTTCATCTATTTGATTTTCCATTTGCGCCGCTGGGGTCCCTTCTTCCCGGGAATAAGTAAAAACACCCAGATTTTCAAAATCAACTTTCCTGACAAAATCCACCAGCTCGGCAAAGTTTTCTCTCGTTTCCCCCGGAAAGCCGACCAGCAGGGTGGTTCGCAGGGCAATGCCGGGAACTATTTCCCTCATCAGGCTGATTTTCTTCTTGAGTTTCTCGGCATCACCCGGCCGCGCCATCCTTCTCCGGATTTCCCTGGCAGCATGCTGAATGGGTATATCAAGGTAGTTGCAGATTTTCTTCTCCTGAGCCATCAGTTCGAGAAACTCTGCTTCAACCTCTTCCGGATAAAAATACATGATTCTTATCCAGTCCAGATTCTCTATTTCAACCAAATTCTCTAAGAGTTCGGACAGTTTCTTCTCTCCATAAATATCCTTGCCATAAACTGAAGTATCCTGAGCAACCAGAATTAATTCTCTGACACCGCCAGCAACCAGTGCTTCAACTTCCTGTAATATATATTCTATTCTGCGGCTGTTATATCCTCCCTTAATTTCGGGAATAGTGCAGTAAGTGCAGCCCTTGTCGCAGCCATCTGCAATTTTCAAATAGGCATAATGTCCATCGGAATTGATTCGGGGCATTTCCCTGTTGAGCTTATGCTCAGGCCGGGAAATCTTTTTACCCCTTTTACCACGGGCCACCTTCTCGACCAGCTCCAGTAATTCTTGATGCTCACCGATACCAAAAAGCCCATCTATTTCGGGAATCTTTTCTTCCAGTTCCCGATGATAGCGCTGAGCCAGGCAGCCGGTAACCACCAGCTTTTTATTTGGATCCTGCTCCTTCAAGCTGGCAGCCTCAAAAATTGCCTCCAGAGATTCCTCTTTAGCTGAATCAATAAAGCCGCAGGTGTTAACGATTATCAGGTCAGCTTCCTGATAATTTGAAATCAGTTCAACCCTGTCGGAACCCTCCAGATAACCGGCATAATATTCACCATCCACCTGATTTTTGGGACAGCCTAAATTTAATAGATAGGTTTTTAAAAACACTATTGCTGATTCTCCTTACTAAACTTATAACTTGCTAATAATCAAACCGCAATTTTATAAAAAATTTCACTCAGCAGAAACTAAAATAGTCTCTAAATTAAAAAAAAGACCGGATTACCCGATCTGGAGTAATTGCTGAAATTAAAGGTGAAAATGGTCGGGTTGCCGGGATTTGAACCCGGGACCTCACGCCCCCCAGGCGTGCGCGCTACCAAGCTGCGCCACAACCCGATACATTAACCAAAATAATTATATTATAATATCCAGCAGCTGTCAAATCATTTTACCATATCTCTTTGTTTGAGCCATTCGGTTAATTTATCGGGATCATCAGTTACAATAAATACCTCCTGAACAGAAGAACTGTTCTTGGCCAGCACCTTAAATCCACTGGGGGTATTATACTTTAGATGGAGGTGAGGAACTACCCCGCTGCCTCCTCTTCTGTGAATTCTCCCGGGGATGATGCTCTTCACTGTGGGATGCAGTGCCACTCCTTCCAGCAGCGGCAGGATATCTTCTATTATGGTATGCTCCTGCTTGATTTTATCAATTTTATACTTTCCGCCCATCTTTATCACCTGAATTTAATTATATCACAGCAGGATACTAATGCAAATAATTTGCTTTCAACCCTTGACCGCAGGGAGTAATTCAGTTATAATATTAATTGCTGAAATAATAGACAGCAGGCTGACGTAGCTCAATTGGTAGAGCAGCTCACTTGTAATGAGCAGGTTACCGGTTCAAGTCCGGTCGTCAGCTCCATGATATTTAGGGCCTTATGGCCCTTTTTTCTTTTTAGACATATTCAATTTTTTGCAATTTTACTGCAACAAGAATAAACTCGGGGTTCCTCCGGCTGAATTTATGCTTACTTCATAATTTATTAAATCATTATATCAAAAATTATTATTTTTATTTTTTATAATAACTAAAATAACTGGAGCTTTACCCCCAGTTTCTTAGAAAAATCAATAATTAAACATTTTGTCTTATTAAACTTTTTAATTCATCAGGTTTTTTAAATCCAGAAACTGATATTTCTACACCACCTGTTCCAGCGGTTGATATTGTCATTTTTCCTACACCAAAGATCCTTTGCAAAAATCTCTGTTCAGTTCCAATCTTTCTAATATCATTAATATTAACTTCACTTGTTTTTTTGCTCAGTAGCCCCTTTCTTAAAATAACCCTTTGGTTCGTAATAGTTAGTTTAGTAGCCTTAGTTTTAAGATACCATATAAGTAATATTACTAAACCAGCACCATAAGCTAAGATTAAGCCTAGACAAATAATAAACAAAACAGGGTTATTGCCAAACATAACTGGGTTGCCTTCAAAAAGAGTTTTCTCATCCATAGACTATTCCCCCTCAAACTGGATTAAGTCTTTTGAAAAATCACTGCACATATTTAAGTGTATATTATATATTATAAACTTTTTTTATTTTTATATTTGCCTTCTTGTTACTGATATTCTATAAATTATTTTAAATTCCTTTTTTATTAAAGTTATCAAAACGTTTTAATTAATAATTATTTATACTGTTAGTTTCATGCATAGCCTCCATTTTTCTTTCAACTTCAATTTACATTTCCTTTGCCAAACAAAATCATCCAGACTAATTTTATGAGCTATCAGTAAGCTGACAGATATTTGACACTTGGAAATGCACCTGAGATGTGTAAAACCGCTCTGGATAATTTAGTTGTTCCAGAGCGGTTTTTTAAAATCAATAAGTTTTTAATTAAGACATACACTTGAGCAATATATTTTTTTGAGACCACTAACAATTCAGTACAAAGGTTGAGTTAATATTTTGTCTTATTAGAATATAACCATTATGGGTTTAATAATATGAGCATATATTAGATAAATGATATATACGGAAATACCGATAAAAGTAAGCCATACAATAATATCTAACAGCTGATCCGTGGTTGAGAAAATAAAATCCCTTATCTTATAAATAAAGTTGGCAACTAAACTGGAAGTATTCATAATAAATTTATTTAGTCCTTTTTGTTCTTCTATGGAACTCTCTTTATTGTCAATCCAGAGCATAAGAGCTATAAAACACAAAAATGTGAATATGATTGTTGAAATAAGCCAATTATCAATTATAAGACTGGAAACCTGCAAAAAAGAATAAACTACATGGCCTACTACCCAAATTACAAAACCAACAGTAATAAACACAATTAAAAATATAAGAATAACTCTATCTATTCTTTTCAACAAATAAGTACCTGCTTTTTTAAGTAAATTCATATTACCTCACTGTTCCTTTAAAGCCCTCTAGTTGCTCAGATTATCATTATTTGCAATATTTGAGTAAAGTTTTCGGTTAATTTTTTAACTTATTGTCCTAATTCTAGAAAATTTTTATTATACCTTCATTTTAACTAATTACACACTAAATAACAAGTAAGGTCTTTTATATGAAACAAAAAATGTCATGAGAATTTAATTTTTCATTGGCAGTCATTTCTCTTTTTAGAGTAATCAGAAATTGGTCTCAGGATTTTAAATAAACAAATAAGATGATACTATAATAAGCCGTATTTGTCTTATATAAAGAAAATCCCCGAGAAAATTAAGGCATCCCGGAGATTTTTTTTAAAAGAAATAAAATACAAAGCTATCACCTTCAGGATAATAGTTTCTTTATTAATCTACCAAGCAGACGGAATGGCAAAAATAAAATAAATATCAACAGTTGAAATATCATATTGAATAGCTTAAATATTGAACCAAATATCTTACCCATTGGGAGATATAGAAAAAGCAGAAAAGCCAGAATAGCAAGAAGCAATATAATGATAAAATCTAAATATACCTCCATGTTTTCCCACCTCTTCTCTCTATCAGTGCCCCGGGACATCTTTTTGATTATTACTTACTCGCTCTTCTTTTCTTCCCCTGACCAAATCCAGAAAGGCCTCCAGCCTGGTCCGGGTGTGAGCTTTTCCCAGCTGCTCATCGATGGAAAATGGCAGTATGGGAATATTTAGATCCTGAGAAACCCTGTCCAGCATGCTCTGAGATATTATCTCCGGAAGGCAGCCAAAGGGTTTTAGATGCACTGCTCCATCAAACCCCCGCTCTTTATAATCAACAATATGACCTATGGAGCGCTTGGCATGGCCGCCGATTATAATCTCTAAATATTTTTCTCCCTTGTCCAGAATATGCTGGTACTCTTTTTTCTTCCAGGGAATCATATGGCTTTCTATATATTCAGACAGATAGTGGGACCGTTCAACTTCAACACCCATCTCATTGAGCATCTCTTCAATGTAATTGTTGGTTGAACCTTCCATGACCACGTAGATTTCTCCCACTATACCTACTCTCAGCCGCTCATTTTCCGGAGGGAAATCATATTCCTGATTCTCGATTCTCTCCCGGGCCCGGCTTTCGACCCGCTCAATATCTCTGCTGGATTTAACTTTTAGATATTCCTGCTGAATCTCATCCCACAATTCACTGATCCGGCGTTTATTCCGGGCATAGGGCCTCCTTTTATGAATTAGTTTTAAAATACCATCCATGGAAACAGAAATTTTATAACCTGTATAAACGCTTTTTATCAGCCTGTAAATTGAAGCATTTTGCTTGAGAAGTCTAACATTATTCAGGAAATCCTTCCAGCCACCCCGAACCTGTTCGAAAATAATGACATCCATATCCAGGCCAATGTAATTAAGAAGCTTTTCCTGAAGTGGCCCGTAATAGCCGGCCCGGCAGGGGCCATATCCTCCGCTAATAAAAATGGTATCAACACCCATTTCATGGAGTTCAATCATATTGCCCAGCGTTACCTTTAGGGGAAAGCAGGCAAATTCTGGAGCATATTTAACTCCCAGCTTAAAGGTTTTCTGGGTGGGCCGGGGTGGAGCCACCACCTCATGGCCCAGCATCTCAAATATTTTGTAGTAAACCACCGGTGATTCCATGTAGGGAAAGCTGATTTTCATTTTGTATTATTCTCCTTTTCAATAAGAAACTCCCAACACTTCTTGGGCATAAATCTGGACTGAGCTTTCAGGTTTTTTCTCATTTTTATGCTGATGCTCTCAAAAAACTTTATCCAGAGCTTTTGATATTGCTCCTCTTCTCCGGCAAATTTTAGATCCTTAAGTTCCTCTGCCGGAATCTCCAGCCACTCCCGGTTGGAATATATTACAGCAATGTTTCTGCCTCGATCATGGATTATCCAGCGTTCAGCAGCCAGCCTGCGGCTGAAATGCCAGGCCAGCAGATTGGATATTTTATGCTCCGGTCGATAGGGAGCGTAAAGAATCTCTGATTCCAGCATCCTGAAACGCAGCAGACCCTGATAGCGGTGCAGCTCTCTATTTACCATCTTCTCTGCCCTTCTGACAAAGGCAGCATCCGGGTCAGTCCAGTCCTGATAAATCCTCTCACCTGAATGAAATCCTCTGTAAATAAATTTAACTGCCGCTTTTTCAAAACCATCGATTTCCGAAAGAAAACATCTGTAAACCGCCCGGTAGCATTTTCGGGAAATTTCCTTAATAATGGCCTCAGCCACCCTGTCAGCCTTCTCACCCTCAGCTTCAATTATAACATCCTGAGAAAATAAATCGGGCTGATAACTGTCACTGCCGCTGATCCTGTCCGGGATTCTCTTTTCTGACAGCACCCGGTGCACCAGAGTCAGAAATCCGGTGAATGAACCATCATATATATAATGCAGCATCAGACATCCCCTGCTTTCTCTTTATCCAGCACTTCCCTATCCCCCTGCTCTCCCTGTAGGTTCTTCACCTTCTCAACTTTCTCTACTATCTCTTCTCCTGGTACACTTCTTTCCCGTCCTGACTTCTGTCCTGCCTGCTGCTCTGTCTCTCCTTCTTTAATCAGCCGTCCCTTACGCTTTTTCCCCCTCTTTTTTCTCTTCCTGTACCCCGGCAAAAAGGGAAGCCTGCTGATAGTCATTACCTCTTTCCTGCTCTCTGACCCTGACTTTGATTAAATCCTCCCGGAAGGGTATGCCTGCCCGGTATTTCCCCTGACAGGTTATAAAATATTTGGCCCTCTTCAAAACCGGTCCCAGTTTCTTGAGATTCTGATAACTAATCCTGGTCTCCTGCCTGGTCTCCACGATTTTCCGGGCCGACCGGGGCCCGATACCCGGCACCCTGAGAAGTTCATGATAGTCTGCTTGATTGATTTCTACCGGAAACCTATCCAGATTATTCAAAGCCCAGTTCAGCTTGGGATCCAGCCGGTAATCCAGGTTGGCTCGATATCCGGAAAAAAGCTCTTCCACTTCAAAATCATAAAATCGCAGCAGCCAGTCTGCCTGATACAATCGGTGCTCCCTGAGTAGAGGGGGCGTCTTCAAGGCCGGCAGTCTGCTGTCAGGCTTTACTGGCATGAAAGCCGAGTAATACACTCTTTTCAGATTATAACTGCTGTAGAGGCCGTCTGCCAGCTTCATTATCCTATAATCGCTTTCCGGTGAAGCCCCCACTATCAGCTGGGTGCTCTGTCCGGCCGGCACAAATTTTTCTGCATGCCTGTACTTCCTGCGGTTTTCCCTGGCTTCCCCGATCCGGCTGCCAATATTCTTCATGGGATTTAGAATATCCAGGGCACTCTTCTGAGGTGCCAGGTTTTTTAAACTCTCCCGGGAGGGCAGCTCAATATTAACACTGATTCTATCGGCCAGCTGTCCGGCTTCAAAAATCAGTCTCAGATCCGACCCCGGTATGGCCTTGGCATGAATATAGCCATTAAACTTATATTCTTCCCTGAGCAGCCTTAGCGTCTCTACGATCTGTTCCATGGTGTAGTCAGGATCTTTCTTGATTCCCGAGCTGAGAAACAGCCCCTCGATGTAATTTCTTTTATAAAAATTGATTGTCAGCTCGGCAACCTGCCGGGGGGTAAAACTGGCCCTGGGCCTGTCATTGCTGGCTCTATTAATACAGTAGGCGCAGTCATAAATACAGCTGTTCGTAAATAAAGTTTTCAGCAGAGAAATACAGCGGCCATCATCGGACCAGCTGTGACAGATGCCGGAGGGAGCAGAATTTCCCATACCTTCCGGGCTGTTCTGCCTGCTGCTGCCGCTGGATGAGCAGGAAACATCATATTTAGCTGAATCCGCCAGAACCTCAAGCTTATTAATAAGTTCCACCCTGCAGCACCTCCTGCTGACTTTATTTTATCATACATCTGTTTGAATATCAATCGGCAGCTGACAGCCAGTTAACTCTATTCTACCACACCTGTTCAATTCTGCCAGCCGGCCTGATAAACTTTCTCTTAACTTTACAGCCATAGACCAGAACCTCAATTCCACTGTTTCTGGCCTCCTTTAGCACAGCAGCAAAATCCGGGTCGATTTCCTGGCAGGGACGAAAGCTGATGGCATCATTTCGGGTAATCAGAAAAAGAACTCCGGCGGGATTGCCGGTTTCTCTCTCTGCCCTGCTGCATTATCAGAGGCAGCCGCCCCGGATCCGCCAGGTATATTTTTCTCACGGTTTTCGTCTCCTGACAGTAGCATTTAATGACAAAACGGTTGGGCCTTTCTAAGAGTTCTGCTTGATATAAAGGTTTCGGCAACTTAATTTCAGTCATTTTTTCTCCTTTCGGCAGGAATTACTTTTAAAAGCTAGAAATATATATAAAATAAATATACTGCTAATTTTCAGGGGAATTTCCAGGCGGTTTTGTTGCAGGCTGCCTGGTATTTCAGGTATCTATGTCGGATTGATAAACTCACAAAATCCAATTTAAGATTATATCATGAGGAGGAATGAGAATTATGACAAAAAAACTGACGGGTTATCTGGTGGCTTTTCTGCTGCTGGCTCTGTTGATTTTCAATATCTGCGGAACTGTCCTGGCTGAAGAAAATGATGCTGCTGATATTCCTGAAATTGATGGTATCATTGGCGAAGAAGAGTACGGAAATTTCCTGGAAACAGATATTGGTATGGCAATATACTGGGATTATGATGAAGAATTTCTCTATCTGGGTTTGGTCAGTCCCGGTTCGGGCTGGCTGGCCTTTGGCATTGAACCTACTTTGCGAATGCGCGATGCCAGAATTATCATAGCCGCCCTTGAGGAGGAAGTGCTCCTGATCGAGTCCCACATCGGTACATCTCCCACCGCTCATGCAGCCACCGAGGAGGACTATACTCAGGAAGCCGCAGCTTCCCTGGAGGAAGAACAGCTGATTCTAGAAACTAAAATACCCCTCCAGGATGAAGATTTTCCCGGGATTGAAATAATACTCGGAGAAAGCTATACCCTGATACTGGCCTATCATAATTCTTCCACCAGCTTTACCACCAGACACAGTGCCCGAACCACAGTGGAAATTGAAATCTAGCAAAAAATATCCAGTTAATATTCAGGCATTCAACTCTCCAGAACCGGGCAGAACAAAACAGCACAAATCCGGGGTAAAAGAATCTTAATTTATCCTGAAGCAAAAAATCCGCAAAAGAGTTCTACTGATCTCTTTTGCGGCATTTATTTCCCGGTTATAATATGTCTATATCCCGGGCATCTATGGCTTTAATCTTGTCACTGTCGGTCAGCTCAAAATTCAGAGGAGAAAGTGAAATGTAGTTATTCTTAATCGCTCCAATATCAGTATCAGAATCAAAGTTATCCTTTTTCCCCCCTACAAACCAGAAGTAGCTCCTTCCTGCAGGGTCAACTCTTTCTTCAACCGAGCGTTCATAAATCTGAGAAGCCAATCTGGTCAGCTTAATTCCTTTAATTTCCTCTCGATCTGCATCGGGAAAATTCAAATTTAGAGGTCCTGAAACCGGACCGTCAAATAAGGATCTGTCCTGATTGAGAATTTTCACAGTCAGTTCAGCAGCTAGAGAGAAGTTTCTTTTCTTGCCAAGTGCCAGTGATACAGCCGCTGATTTGAATCCCTGGAGATGGGCTTCAGCCGCTCCAGCCACCGTCCCGGAATAAAAAACATCATAGCCCAGATTCTGTCCGTGGTTAATCCCGGTTAAAACCAGATCGGGATTAAAATCTTCAAACAGCCTGAGAGCCAGCTTAATACAGTCTGCTGGAGTGCCATTAACCTTGTAGGCTTCCTCCCCCAGTCTCTCATTATTTTCAACCTTCTTAACCCGGAGCGGACTCCGTATGGTAATTGCATGACTGGTGGCACTTCTTTCCTGATCCGGAGCTACCACGATCAGGCGGTGCCCCGAACTCTTGAGAGCACCGGCCAGGGCCTGCAGCCCTTCAGCATAAATGCCATCATCATTGGATAATAATATCTTCATTCCCTGTCTCCTTTCTTTCTAGGGGAAAAATTCTTTACCTAAAATTAAAAAAACCCTTGACCTCTTCAGCTTTTTCTATTATACTATTATTTATGCAGCGGGCTGTGGCGCAGTTTGGTAGCGCACCTGCTTTGGGAGCAGGGGGTCCTCGGTTCAAATCCGAGCAGCCCGACCATTTTATGCCCTCATCG
>PWHA01000292.1 GCA_003554685.1 Halanaerobiaceae bacterium | reverse complement strand
TTAAACTATTGGAGCCCTCAGAAATGAAATTTATCCCCGGTCAGTTCCTGCTGGTCGAGGTCGAAGAAGATAGAGAAATGTATCGAGCCTATACTATTTCAGGCAGCGATGCTGATAAAAATCAGGTTACTATCACCATAAAAAGACTGGCTGATGGTTACGGAACCAATATTATCTTTGAGAAATTTCAAGAGGGTAAAGAAGTATCAATCAAGGGTCCGATGGGAAGAGAGTTGGCAGTAGATGACAGCAAACAAAATATGCTTTTTATTGCTAACGGGATTGGTGTAACACCCTTTACCGCTATTGTTGATAATCTTTTTGCCGGTTCCAGGGAAAGATTGAAGGCTGCTGGAGGCAGCACCGCCGGTATAAAGATGGGCGGAAGTAGTTACTCCGGTAAAGCAGCTCTGCTCTACGGAGCAAGACATGAAGAGGATCTCATCTATGACAACTTTTTTGCCAATCTGGCCCGGGATAATAAAAACTTTGATTATCAGCAGGTTCTTTCCCGTCCCCGAACAGATAAGTATAAGCAGGGCTATGTAACCCATCTGCTGAAGGATATGGAATTAAATCCAGACACCGAAGTTTATATCTGCGGTTCTCGACCCATGGCAGAAGATGCCAGGGAAATCCTGAAGAATAAAGGCATAGCAGCAAGCCAGATAAATTATGAAGATTTCGGAGTTTAAAAACTTCATTTATGAGGAAAGGCCGGTATTAACCGGCCTTTTTACTTTATTAAAACGACTTGGGTCATCGAAGTTAATGCTAATTTGCCTGTGACTTAAATATAATTTAGGAAAGATAACAGTTTCTTTCATATGTGAATATTATGAAATTAGAGGAGATAAAATTTATATTTAATTGGCCTTTACCAGACATTAATACCGGCAGTAACTAATTTTCCCCGGGAAACCAGGGAATAAAGATGCTGGTCTTGTCTGCATATTCCTGATATTCTTCATGATCGGCGTAACGTTTTTCCAGCAGAGGCACTCCGGAAACATACCTGACCAGCACAGTAATCAAAACCGGGCTTAAAATTATCAGAAAACCGCCGACGGCCTCGAGAGCTATCAGAAAAATACCCCACCAGAGCAGGGCTTCTCCAAAATAGTTGGGATGCCGGCTGTACTTCCAGAGACCGGATTTCATGATTTCATTCCGGCTGCTGCGCTGTTTGAGAAAATTCTTTAACTGCCAGTCGGCAATTACTTCCCAGGCAAAACCAAGCAACCAGACCAGGACACCCAGGACCGTTAAAATCCCAATGTAAGGGGTATCAGAGCTGATAACTTTAACCGAGGGATAAACGATAATATACAATAGAAATCCCTGGAGAATAAAAATCTGAAAAAAGGACCGGAGATAGAAATTATCCCATTCTTCCCGCCATTTTTGATAGCGAAAATCTTCCGGCTTTCCAATTTTCCGGGAAAGAATATGCAGCCCCAGTCTCCCACCCCAGACCGTCACCAGCAGAACAATTATTATATCCAGTACCTGAGTCGGGCTTCGCAGCAGGGTAAACCAGACTGCCAGGACAAAGCCAAACCCCCAGGCAATATCGACCAGGGAGTTATCGCTTTTCAGGGTGCAGAGGATAAAAAAGGCTGTAAAATAAAGAAAAAGCACCAGAGCAACCTCAAGAAAAATATTCATAAATTATATCCTTTCTAATTTGTCTTCTCTTAATGCCGGCAAATTCTGTATTTTAACTATTAATTCCAGTTTGAGAAGACTCCCTGTATCTCTATAACCTGGCTGAGCTGATCAGTTCAGCAGCTTTGAAATATCAACCTCTTTATCAGCCAGAAAGAAGGCTCAAGGCCACCGAACCCGGTCCAGCATTTAAAGCGGTAATAGCCGAGATTTCCATAACATATTCCGGCTGAAAGCCCAGAATATCCTGAATATCCCTCTGCCATTCCGGGATAAGTTCTGGGGCCTGAGAATGAACCAGAGCATATTTTTCAATTCCCCGACTGTCGTTGATCTCCCGGGCCAGCTTCTGTATCTTTTTACTAACGCCCCGACGGCTCAGGACTTTATCTTTAATAATTCCGCTGCCCTCTTCATCCAGTGACACTATAGGTTTTAAGTTCAGCAGTCTGGCAAAAAGACCCTTCATGGGGCTGACCCGGCCGCCCCTGACCATATAATCCAGAGTGTTGACATTAACATATATGCCGGCCCGGGAGCGATGTTCTTCGATAATTTCTGTCACCTCTTCCAGGCTGCGTCCCCGGGCAATCTCCTCGGCAGCCTTTAATACCAGAAGACCCTGAGCTCCAGAGTTAAGCCGGGAATCAACATAGGATACAGCAATATCCTTTTCCTGCTGAATCTGCCTGGCAGCCTGTTTGAAAACCTGGCCGGTGCCGCTTAATTTTTCAGAAACAGAAACAAGCAAAATTGCAGAGTAGTAACTGCTGAGATTCCTGAGATAGTTAGTGGTCAGATCGAGAGAGGGCTGAGAGGAAGTGGGAAACTCCTTGGCTTCTTCCAGATATTTAAAGAAATAGTTCAGATCTATCGTGCTTTTATCGTAGAAATTAACTCCGTCAATCATCAGGTTCAGAGGAATGGTATGAATCTGATATCTGTCCTTTATTTCCAGAGGCAGATCGGCAATTGAGTCGGTAACCAGCGCAATATCACTCATCCTATTATGAGCCATATCGTACTGCCGTCGCATATCATCGGCCTTCTGCTCGATAATCCTTCCCTCTTCTCCGGCAAGAAAGACCACTTCTTCCGGGTGATCAGAATGAATGTGAATTCTAATTTTTTCCTCAGACTCAGCCAGCACCAGGGAATCTCCCTTTTCCTGCAGGAGTTCCTTAAGCCGGGATTTGCTAACTGAATTCTCTTTCTGCAGCAGAACTTCGGTACAGTACCGGTAGGAAAGCTTTTCCCCATCTTGTGATACCTGAAGTGAAGCTGTTCCCGGTTCTGGCAGCTCTGAAGTATCAAAATCCGAGACCAGATCATCCTGATCAAGGTCTCCAAACTGATGAAATGACTCTTGATAATGCCGATTATCCTGAAATTGACTGCGCCAGTAACTGACTATGCCTTCCAGAAAAAAGACAAAACCCAGTGCTCCGGCATCAACCGAATTGTTTTCCCGGTGGACCTTAAGCTGATTTCTGGTTCTATTTAGGGACCTGCGGGCAGTGGTTAAGGACAGCTCAAAAAGCAAAACAAAATCATCAATACCCTCTGCCAGCTCCGGCAGCTGTTCAGCCCAGTCTTTAATTACTGTAAGCATTGTACCCTCGTGGGGGTCATCAATATTTTCATATAGATAGGGAACGGTGGCTCTGACATTATCAGCAAATTCAGCGGTGGTCAGAACATTTTTCTGGACCATCTTGCGGAAAAATCCGTTGAAAAATTGTGCCAGAATCAAACCGGAGTTGCCCCGGGCTGTTTGAATGGTATAATCAGAAATATCCCTGAAGGTCTGATAGATTGAATTTTCCGGCTTAATTCTCAGAGCCGCTGAGACCAGAGTGCTGGACATGTTATTTCCGGTATCACTATCAGGTACGGGGAAAAAATTTATTTCATTTAATTTTTTGCGGTTTCTCTCGACCAGTTCTGCTCCATGCTTAAAGGCGGCATAAAAACTGTGTCCGTCCAGGCGTTTTATTTCCATGCAAAACGCCTCCTTCTGAAAAATTTTAAATCATACTGCTCCAGTCTCGCTGCTCTTACTATCTGCTTCAGAGATGCTACCCGCTACTTTTATCAAATTTTCTTTAATCTGCTTAACCCCCTGCAATTAAAAAAGTTATCAGTGAGGTAATTCCGGCAATAAAAGAACCCCAAACAATATCTATTATCGTTAATTTTACCGGCCAGTCTTTAATGGTTGCCAGATTGGTAATATCGTAGGTGGCATAGGTAATAAAACCAAAAAAGAGGCCAGCCAGCAGAGCAAAAGTCCAGCTTTCAGCCGGGGTGATAACAAAAAATACCAGTCCGGCTAAATAAAACAGATAAAAAACTCCAGCGGCTTTAAAATTAAATTTATCCCTCAGCAAAAAACCAATCTGAGAGCGATAAAGCCGCCGGGCTATCAGGCCCAGCCAGAAAGAATCAATTATTAAAAAGACAGCCAGAGCAAT
>PWHA01000127.1 GCA_003554685.1 Halanaerobiaceae bacterium | reverse complement strand
TATGTAAAAAGAGGACGAAAAGATGTAGAAAACTTTCCTGTTGAAGAATGTCATGGAGGGGAAGGTACAATATTTGTCAGGCAGGTTTTAGGATATGAACCTAAACTGCCGGTGCCTGGTAACCCTGAAGACTTTGATACTTTAATGAATTTTATACATGAGACCACTCTTCCTCCAGGAACTAGTATAGGCAAACACCCTCATGAAGGAAATGAGGAAGTTTATTATGTAGCTAAAGGCAGGGGCGAGATGACAATTAATGAAGATACATTTGTTATGGAAGAAGGAGATGCCTGTCTTGCTAAAAGTGGCAGTCATCATCAATTTAAAAATATCGGAGAAGATGATCTGCGAATAGTAGTAATTGAGGCAGTACTTGACCCGGCAGATAAGAACAGATAGATTTTAAAATAAAAACGTAAAGCTCTCCCGGTAGAGGTTATTGCTTTGCTGGGAGGGCTTAAGTCAAATTTAAATTAGGGGGGTAGTTGAAATGACTGATTTAAATATTGGACTTATAGGATATAAGTTTATGGGAAAAGTGCACAGTTATGCTATTAAAATGGCACCCTTTTTTTTCGATATCAAAATTAATCCGGTTCAAAAAGTCATCTGTGGTCGAACAGAACATCTGGTGAAGCAGGCTGCTGAAAGTTTTGGTTGGGATGAGTATATGACAGATTGGAGAGAAGTTATCAAAAGAGATGATATTGATATAATTAGTATAGCTTCACCAACTCTGGTTCATCGAGATATAGCAGTAGAAGCTGCTAAAGCTGGTAAGCATATTTTTTGTGAAAAGCCACAGGCTATGAATGCATCTGAGGCAAAAGAGATGCTTGAAGTTGCAGAAGATGCTGGAATAGTTCACATGCTTGGCCATAATTACAGGCGGGTCCCCGCTCTTGCTCAAGCAAAAAAGATGATTGATGAAGGTAAGCTGGGAGAAATTTATCATTTTCGTGCAGTTTATCTTCAGGATTGGATAATGGACCCTGAATTTCCTGCTATATGGAAGTTGAAAAAAGATATTGCAGGCTCTGGCCCCCATGGAGACTTGAATGCTCACATAATTGATCTGGCTAGGTTTCTAGTTGGTGATATAAGTACAGTTGTTGGTATGGATAAAACATTTATTAAAGAAAGACCCAAACCGGGCACAGGCGAAAAGCTTAAAACCATGTTAACAGCAGATGGCCAGAATAGTGAACATCTTGAGGAAGTTGATGTAGAGGATATGATGGCTTTTCTGGCTCGCTTTAAAGATGGAGCAGTGGGAACATTTGAAGCAACTAGGTTTGCAGGAGGAAGAAAGAACCATGAAAGGATAGAAATTAATGGCAGTAAAGGAACTCTGGTTTTTAATTTTGAAAAAATGAATGAACTTTATTACTGGAGCAACCAGGAAGATTTAGAAACCCAGGGCTTTAAGAAAATTTTAGTAACTGAAGAATGTCATCCGTATATTGAAGCTTACTGGCCTCCAGGACATTTAATAGGATATCAAAATACTTTTGTCAATGAATTTGCAGATTTCTTCAAGTATATAGATGAAGGCACTAAAGCTGAGCCGAATTTTTATGACGGCTGGAAGGTTAATCAGGTACTTGATGCTGTAATGAAATCAACCGAGAGTAAGTCCTGGGAAAATGTAGAAAGTTTTTAGAGAAAAAAACATATTTTTGTGATATTAAAGGAGGCTGATTGCTGTGGAATATAGTAATTTATTTGAGCCAATTAAAATTGGCAACAAAAAAGCTCCAAATAGATTTGTTATAAATGCAATGGAATGTAATGATGCTGATGAAGAGGGAAATCCCACTCAAAAAGTTTATAATAGATACAGGAAGTTACTTGAGGGAGGGTCTGGTGTTGTAGTGGTTGAAGCCCTCAACATAAATGATAGAAATTTAGCTCGCAAATCTCAATTAAGCATAATGCCTAGAAATGCTGAACCTTTGAAAGAGTTTGTTACAGAAATGAAGAAAGTTAATCCTGATACAATATTGTTGTTTCAGCTAACTAGCGCTGGCGAACTAGCAAATCCTGAATTTTCAGAACGATATACTGTCAAGCCTTTACCTGGATTTGAAGGTGGCAAACTCCTGTCGGAGGAGGATGTAATGAGAATAATGGATGAGTTTGTTACCGCAGCCAGGATTGCTTATGAAGCTGGTGCTGATGGAGTTGATCTCAAATTATGCCATGGATATCTTGGCTCTCAGATTTTGAGGCCATATAATGATAGGAAATGGAAATATGGAGGCAAATGGGAAAACAGAAGGAAATTTGCCTTTGATCTAATTGAGAGAGTTCGAGATGAAGTTGATGATCCGGATTTTATTCTTGGATCAAAAATATCAATGTGGGAAGGATTTCCTGGTGGTCAGGGAAGTGCTGGTCCTGATACTGCTGTTATGGATCTTAGTGAACCTCTTGATTTGATAAAGGGTCTTGAAGAACGAGGAGCTAGCTTTATAATGCAGTCAGCTGGTAGTCCATCTATTACATTAGCTCTAACTCAGCCAGATCGCAAAATCCCTGATGATGTATATCTTCATTTTACCTATCAAAAAAGAATAAAAGATACAGTTAAACCTGAGACTGTAGTAATTGGATCTGCCTATTCAGTTTTGAGAAATGGCAAAAATAATCTCCAGGCTCTCGATGAAGATTGTAAATCTCTCACATATTGGGGCAGTAAAAACATTAAGGATGATATTGTTGATATGATAGCGATTGGCCGACAATCTTTAGCAGATCCCAAATTGCCTGTAAAACTTAAAGAAGAGAGATTCGATGAGATTAACTGGTGTACCTGTTGTGATAATTGTTTGGAATTTTTAATCCGGCAGAAGAAGGTTGGTTGTGCAACCTATGTCAAGGAATATACTCAATCTCTCAAACAAATACGCAAAGAAGAGGGAACACTAAAAGAAAAAAGAACCTAAAAAGTTAAGGTTTTTTGTGTCTTCACAGATAGATGGAGGGTTTATCTAAATAGAAGGGGGAGCTATATAATAATGACTAGGCCGGTAACTTTATTTACTGGACAGTGGGCTGATCTTAACTTTGAAGAGATTTGTAGAAAAGCTAGCAATATGGGTTATGATGGTTTAGAGATAGCCTGCTGGGGTGACCATATGGATATTAAGCAAGCAGTAAAAGACGATGATTATATACAAGAAAAAAAAGCTATTCTCAGAAAATATAACCTTAAAAGCTGGGCTTTAGGGACCCATATTATTAGTCAATGTATTGGAGATATTTATGATAAAAGAATGGATACCTTGGCGCCTGATGAACTAGCAGGCAAGCCTGAAAAAATTAGAGAATGGGCTATAGAACAAATGATGAACGCACCGAAAGCAGCAAAAAGAATGGGATGTTCTGTAGTAACTGGATTTACTGGATCACCAATATGGAAGTTTTTTTATTCTTTTCCTCCTACTACTGAGGAAATGATTAAAAATGCTTTTAATGAAATAGTAGAACTCTGGACCCCAATTTTTGATGAATTTGACAATAACAATGTTAGATTTGCTTTAGAGATTCATCCAGGTGAAATTGCTTTTGATTTCCATACTACACGTCGTTTGATAAAAGCATTTGATGATAGAGAAACATTAGGAATAAATTTTGATCCCAGTCATCTATATTGGCAGGGGCTAAAGCCCCATCTTTTTATAAGAGAATTTGGCGATAGAATTTGCCATGTTCATATGAAAGATGTAGCAGTAACATTAAATGGGAAGGAAAGCATTTTAGGTTCTCATTTGACTTTTGGAGACACCAGACGAGGGTGGAATTTTCGTTCATTAGGTCATGGAGATGTAAATTTTGAAGATATAATAAGAGAATTGAATACTATCAATTATAATGGGCCACTATCAGTTGAATGGGAAGATAGCGGGATGGAAAGAGAGTTTGGTGCTAAAGAGTCTTTAGAGTTCGTTAGAGAAATAGATTTTGAAAAATCTGAAATGGCTTTTGATAGCTCAATGGAAAACTAGAAAAGTTATTTTATCTGGAGGAAAAAAACATGAACAAAATCGGAATTTATTATGCCTACTGGAGCAAAGACTGGGTTGTTGATTTTGCTAAATATGTCAAAAAAGCCTATGAGACAGGTTTTGATATTGTTG
>PWHA01000175.1 GCA_003554685.1 Halanaerobiaceae bacterium | reverse complement strand
TCTGTTACATATTCCCAGCCCCAGGCAATAGCCTCTTCCTTAAAATAATCTCCAAAGGAAAAGTTTCCCAGCATCTCAAAAAAAGTATGGTGGCGGGCTGTTCTTCCCACATTCTCGATATCTCCGGTTCTGATACATTTCTGGCAGGAAGCCATCCGGTGATGAGGTGGAGTTTCCTGACCGCTGAAAAAGGGCTTCAGGGGAAACATCCCGGAGTTAACCCAGAGAACTGTGGGGTCATTTTTGGGTATCAGCGGGGCGCTGTCAACCACCAGATGATCTTTGTTTTTAAAAAAATCCAGATAGGACTGCCGCAAATCATCAGTTAACATTACTAATCTCCCCTTCTAATTCTGGCAAAACGCCTTTTGCCGATCTGCAGGATCATTTCATTCTCAACCGGCACATCATAATCTATGGTTTCAATTTTTTTATCATCCAGGGTAACCGCCCCCTGTTTAATCAATCGACGGGCCTCACTGTTGCTGTCAACCATACCCGTGGCTGAAATCAGCCTGACAATCCAGACTTTACCATCATCAAGCTGATCGGTAGAAATGATAACTTCCGGCATATCTTCCGGCTTCTCACCTTCAGAAAAAACTCTGGCAAACTCCTGAGCAGCTTTTCGGGCTTTTTTGCTGTCATGGAAATTGCTGACTATTTTTTCAGCCAGATATTTTTTGACCTCCATAGGGTTAGTTCCTTCATCCTCCAGTTTTTCTCGCTGCTCCTCTACCTGAGCGGGTGTGAGGTCTGTCACCAGTTCAAAATAACGAAGTATTAATTCATCAGGCAGAGACATAACCTTTCCATACATGGTATCAGGATCTTCATTAATTCCAATATAATTGTCAAGACTTTTACTCATCTTCTGGGTTCCATCAAGTCCTTCCAGCAGGGGCATCATCATGACCACCTGGGGGGTCTGTTCAAATTCTCGCTGCAGGCGCCGTCCTACCAGGAGATTAAATCTCTGATCCGTGCCTCCCAGCTCAACATCAGCGTCCAGAGCAACCGAGTCATAACCCTGCAGCAGAGGATAGAAAAACTCATGAATTGCAATTGGTTTATTCTCGTTCATTCTAGTAGCAAAATCATCCCGCTCCAGCATTCTCGCCACGGTGTAACGGGAGGCAATATTTATAATATCCTCCAGCATCAGCTCTCCCAGCCAGCTGCTGTTAAAGTGAAGAACTGTTTTCTCTGAATCCAGCACCCGGGAAAACTGCTCCTGATAGGTGCGGGCATTTTCTCTTACTTCTTCCTCGGTCAGCTGTTTTCTGGTCTCAGATTTACCGCTGGGATCTCCTATCATTCCGGTAAAATCTCCAATTATCAGATGAACTTCATGACCGAGATCCTGAAATTGTTTAAGTTTATTAAGAACTACAGTATGCCCTAAATGGATATCCGGAGCAGAGGGGTCGAGGCCCAGCTTAACCTTTAAGGGCCTATCTTCATTGCGAGTTACTATTAATCTTTTTCTCAAATCCTCTTTAGTAATCAGGTCTGCTACTCCCTGGGTTAAAATTTCCAGTTCCCGATTAATCTCTTTCAGTTCTAAATCTGAAATTTCCAGATTATCTTTTAGTTCCTCTTCCTCCTCTGCTACAGTCAAGATGTCTTCGTTTTTTTTGGCCTGTCTTTCCGCTGTCATAATATTTTCCGGCAGTCAGCCGGATAACCACCTCCAGTTTAAATTTCAGTTAAAGCATAAAAAATATTAGCATTCATTAAGAAAAAAAGCAAATAAAAAGAAAATAAATATTTTTCTTGCTTATTTTTAATTATCCATTATCGATTAAGAAAAATCCGTCAGCAGAAGGAAAAATCCGTCAGCAGAAGGAAAAATTATTCAGAAAAGCTCTGGAAACCTGAGCTTTTACTTCACTAACTTTCCTACATATGCTATAATTATATCAGAATGATTTTTCTCTAACAAGGTGTAAGAGACTCTTTATTTATGTTATAATTTATAAATGTAGAATTTGTTTTTATTCAAGAGCTCTATGGAGGTGAGAGCTGTGGCCCGCAACAGCAGCAATAATAACAAAAATACTTCCAGACAAAAGTGGAAGTTATATCTTATTACGGCTCTGGTTCTGGTTTTTTTCCTGTCTGTGGGAACTGTCCTGGGCGGCCTGTACTTTATCGTCAGTGAAACCCCGGATATTTCTGACTACCGGGGAGGACGTCAAAGCACCATGATATACAGCGAGGATGGAACTTTAATCAACAGCCTGTATCAGGAAAATAGAGTTTATGTCAGTCTGGATGATATTCCAGAAGAATTGCAGCAGGCTATTGTTGCTATTGAAGACCATAATTTTTATGATCATCATGGAGTCGACCTGGTCGGTATTAGCAGGGCTTTGATAACCAATATAGCTGAAGGAAGAATTGTTCAGGGAGCCAGCACGATTACCCAGCAGCTGGCCCGGGAAGCTCTTTTAAGTCAGGATAAAACTATCTTTCGTAAACTTCAGGAAGTTTATTTAGCGCTTCAGTTCGAAAGGCTTTATACTAAATCTGAAATTCTGGAAATGTACTTAAATGAAATATTTTTCGGGCACAGTGCCTATGGAGTGGAAGCAGCTTCCCGACAGTATTTTGGCAGATCTGTTTCCGAGCTGGACCTGAGCGAATCAGCCCTGATTGCAGCTCTGCCCCGCTCCCCCAATTATTACTCCCCCTTTAACAATGAAGATGCAGCTCGAAGGCGCCGTAATGTGGTTTTAAACCGCATGCAGCAGCTGGGTTATATTAGTGAAAATGAATTTGAAATAGCCCGAATAGCTGAAATTGAACTCCATCCCGATGGACGCCAGCAGGTGGACGAAAGCGCCCCCTACTTTGTTCGCTATGTCAGAGATCAATTATTGCGGATGTTTGGCGCCCAGGAGGTTTATGGTGGAGGGCTGGAAGTTTATACCACCATTGATCTCGATAAACAGAAAAAGGCAGAGGAAGCTTTTCAGCAGGCCCTTCAGGAAGGCATTATCCCTTCCCATGAAAGAGATGGCGAAATTGCTAACATTCAACCTCAGTATGCCTCGATTTCTCTAAATCCCCGGACCGGAGAAATTAAAAGCATGATCGGAGGGCGGGGTGATGATCAATTTAACCGGGCCACCCAGGCAGCCCGTCAACCGGGTTCAGCCTTTAAGCCCTTTGTTTACACCAGAGCTATTGAAGAGAGGTTCTATCCTGCTTCAATTATCAGTGATATTCCCCGACCTGCCTTTCGTTCTGACACAACCTATGAGATCTGGCCGGTCAACTTTGGCCACGAATACCATGGTATGGTTTCTCTGCGCCAGGCTCTGGCTTCTTCCCTGAATGTAGCAGCAGTTAATATGATTGAAAAGGTAGGGGTAGAGGAAACAATTGAAACTGCTGAAAATATGGGTATTTCAACCTTCCAGCCCCAGGATTATTATGATGATCATCTTTCACTGGCGCTGGGAGGATTGACCAGAGGAGTAACACCCTTAGAAATGTCATCAGCCTATGGTATTTATGCCAATGAAGGAGTCTGGGTCGAACCACATGCCATTAAAAGGGTTGAAAACAGGCATGGCAATACCTTATATGAATCCAACCCCGGAAAAAAAGTAGTTCTGGAGGAAGAAGATAACTATCTAATGCTCAGCATGCTGCGTTCAGTTATCACTGACGGTACCGGATGGCGGGCCAATCTGGGCCGGCAGATAGCAGGAAAAACCGGGACAACCAATAATTTTACCGATTCCTGGTTTGTAGGGTTTGTGCCGGAACTGGTTACCACTGTCTGGATTGGCGAGGATTCACCTCGACCCATGACCTATCCCACAGGCAGAATCTCCAGCAGTCAGTCTGTCCAGCTCTGGACTAAAATTATGGAGCCGATTCTGGAGGATATTCCAGCTACCTCCTTTAACCGTCCTCAGGACATCATCTCTCTGGAGGTTGATCCGGCCACAGGTTTGCTGGCTTCTGATAACCCTGGACAATCTGTCAATGAGGTGTTCAGGATGGACAATACTCCCGATGAGCGCAGTCCCCTCCAGGGAAAGATTAATTCCGTCAGGCTCGATAGAAGATCATTTAGACTGGCTACCGAGCAAACGCCAGCAGATCAGATAATTTCTGTTGATTACCTGGTGGACAGCGGCATTGTGCTGGGTCCTATGGAATTAAACTTTGGACAGAGCAGTTCTCCTGGTAGAGGACGCCAGCCTATCAGTGGAACCTATCAGGCCAGGCCGGGCATGCCGGTTCTGGAAATTGATCCTAATACAGGAATCCCGGAAACGAATGAAACTGGTGAGTACAAATATCTCCGGATAACCGGGAGAACAGCTGATGGGGGAAGGCCTCTAGACATTCCTGAGCTTGGTGATCAGGTTCCGCAGGATATAACTCCGGCTCCTGAAAGCGTGCTGGAATTTCTGGAACGGGGAGAGGAAGAGACTGATCCTGATGACCAGCCTGCCCCGGAAGTTGCCGATGACATTGCTGATGATTTAGCTGAAGATAGAGAGGAAGATGTCCCAGAAGATACCATAGATCCCGACGAACGGGAAGCAAACCGGCAGGAACGCCGGGATAGAATAGACAGCCTGCTGCAGCTGCTGTCGCCGGAGGAAGCAGAGGAACTGGAAGAAGAACTGGATGAGGAGGAACTGCAGGAAGAAAACAACAATTAAGATCACTGAAAAATAACTATAAAAGTTTAAGCAATTAAATATAAGCAGGTTTCCAGGCGCCTTTGAGGTGCATCAGGACAGAAAAATAATGCTATAGATTATTCAAAGTAAACCCCCATGCGCCCTCGGAGCACAACAAGAGATGAAAATATTAAGGCGTATTTTTAAGGTAAACCCCCATGCTCCTACGAAGCACAACAAAAGATGAAAATTTACTTGCTATTTTTTCAAATAAATCCAGATCTTCCAGAGAATCACAATCTGAAATTAGACTGTGAATTTTCAAAGTATAAGTATAAGAGCAGTTCCCGGGCTTTATTAGCTCGAGAACTGCTCTTTTAATTTAATATTTTTGATTAAAATTAAAGCTTTATTGATATTGATGAAAAAGATGAGGTTCTGGCCCCTATCTGGCCCCTATCAGGCCTATCAAGCCCTTATCAGACACCTATCAGGCCCCTATCGTCACGATTGTGACTCCCGAGCCGCCCTCCTCCTCTCTGCCCGCTCGAAAGTCCTTCACATGGGGGTGTTCTTCCAGCAGCTCTCTGACCGCCTCTCTCAGGGCTCCGCTGCCCTTACCGTGAATGATTTCAAGTTCTCTCAGTCCAGCTAACAGAGCATCATCAAGATATTTATCAAGTTCCTGCTGGGCCGATTCGTAGCGCTTACCCCTGAGATCCAGGGAATGAGAAACCTGGCCGGATTTTTTTACCTGATACTTCTTAACCTTTCTCTCCCTTTCCTCTTCCCTGTCTTCCACCGGAATCAGATCGTTAAGGTCGGCTGTTACCTTCATAATTCCCGCCTGCACCTCGGCCTGATCGCTGTCCTCCATAAGCTCGATAATCTCACCCTGCTGATTTAAACTCCGGATTTTCACCCGGTCACCGGGTTGAAAATCGTAGTCCGCTTCTCTCTCTTCCCCCGAAGAATCTCTGCCATTCTCACCAGTGGAAGAAATAATCCCGGATTCCATATCCTTGATTTCCAGATTAATCTCCGATTCCAGCCGGTCTACCTCGGGCCGGGCGGTAAATTCTTTATTCTTCAATTCCGATAAAATTTTCTTGGAACGGGCACTGATCTGACGGAGTTCCCGGTCAGCCTGTTCCCTGGCATCCTGAATTATCTTTTCTTCTTTTTCGGCCAGCTGCTTCTCCCGGCGGGATAGTTTATCCTCTCTTTTCTCCAATCGGGCCTTTTGTTTCTCCAGTTCCAGATTTAAATTTTCATACTTTCTCCGCTCCTGATTGAGCTCTTCGATAATATCCTCAACGGCAAGTTTATCCTGATCCTGAAGCTCTCTGGCCTGAGCTATTATCTCCTCGGGAAGCCCCAGTCTGAGGGCGATTTCAAAGGCATTGCTGCCGCCGGGAATCCCCATGATCAGACGATAGGTGGGACTTAAGGTCTCCAGATCAAATTCCACGGCCGCATTTTCCACGCCTTCGGTGCTGTAGGCATAGCTTTTTAGCTGACTGTAATGGGTGGTGGCCACCGCCACCGTATTCCGGAATTTAAATTCTTCCAGCACCGCAATTCCCAGCGCGGCACCCTCCTCGGGGTCCGTGCCCGCTCCGATTTCATCCAGGAGAACCAGACTCCTATCATCGGCCCGGGCCAGATACTCCTTGATATTATTCATATGGGAGGAAAAGGTGCTCAAATTCTGCTCGATGCTCTGCTCATCCCCGATATCGGCAAAAACATTATTAAAAACGGAAATTTTGCTGCCCTCGTCCGCCGGCAGCGGCACCCCGCTTAAAGCCATGATGACAAACAGCCCGAAGGTTTTCAGGGCAACGGTCTTCCCCCCGGTATTCGGCCCGGTGATCAGCAGCAGCCGGAACTGATCTCCGGCATAAATATCAATCGGAACCGCCTCCTCCCCCAGCAGAGGATGCCGCCCCTGTTTGATATTCACATAACCGGCCCCGTTAATTTCGGGGATCACACAGTCATTTTTCAGTAAATATCCGCCGCGGGCAAAGACCTCATCAAATTTAATCAGCATCCGGTAGTTCTGCTTGATCCGCCGGCCATCGGCCGCTATCAATCCGGTTAGTTCCTGAAGAATCCTCTTGATCTCGGCCTCCTCATCCCGGCGGAGCTCCCGGAGCCTGTTATTTAACTCCACCACCGCCATCGGTTCCATAAAAACGGTCATCCCGCTGGCTGAAGTGTCATGAACTATACCCTTAAAGGTGTTGCGATACTGCTTTTTAACCGGAACTACAAAGCGGTTCTCCCGGCGGGTGATGATCGCTTCCTGCAGCATATCGGAATACTTATTATCCTGAATAATACTCTGCAGCTTATTTTGAATATCTCCTTCGGCCCCGGATATTTTCTTTCTCAGCCGGGCCAGTTCCGGGCTGGCCGAATCCTTAATCTCGTTATTGTCATCGATTACCCGGTCGATCTCCCGGCGCAGCTCCGGCAGCGATACCAGACAGGCGGCATAATCCTGCAGAGGCCCCCGGATTAACTCCTCCTCCAGGCCCCTAACCCTGCCGGCATGCTCCTTAAGATCCTGAAAAAACCTCTCGGTTTCTCCGGTAGAACGGAGCACATTATCAACCTCATTAATCTCCTCAATACTCAAAACCAGATCTTTCCCGGCCCTCTGCAGATGAGCTTCCAGCTTCCGGGGGCAGAGCAGAGGCGGTCTGCCCTTTTCTTGCATAATTTTTGCCCCCTGATGAGCTTCGGCAAGCCTCCTTTCCACAACCCGCTTCTCGGTCAGGGGCTTAAGGTTTTTAATTCTATCCTTACCGGGATAGGTCGAAGCCTCTCCCGCAATTATATTTTTAATTTTAGAATACTCCAGTTTTTCCAGGCTGTACTGATGCAAATAAATTCACTCCAGTTTTTCAAGTTTTATAATTTTTCTCTATTTAAACTTCGGACATACTAATTCTTTTCTCTATTTAAACTTCAGACATACTTATTCTTTTCTCTATTTACACTTCAGACATATGTCCTTATTTCTTAAATCGAACTGAATTGCCGGCCGCTATTACCGGCACTTATTTCAGGCAGCTATGCTAAGAACTCAAGCAGTTCCTCAAGCGGCAGGGCATTCAAAACATTTTCCTTCTCCAGCCAGGCCCGGCGGGCCACATCCACTCCAAATTTCATATCGATTAGTTCTCCCGTATGATGAGCATCGGTGCTGATGGCCAGCCTGACCCCCCGGGAGGCCGCCTGCCGGGCCAGCAGATCATCCAGATCCAGCCGGGAGGGCGAGGCATTGATCTCCAGGCAGGTTCCGGTCTCGGCCGCTGCCTCTATCACCTCTGACATATCAACCTGATATGCGTCCCTCCGGCCCAGAAGCCGTCCCCGGGGATGGCCGATAATATCGACCTCGGGATTATGACAGGCTTCAATCAATCTCCCAGTGATTTTATCCCGGCTCTGATTGAATCCGCTGTGGATTGAAGCAATCACCAGATCCAGCTGTTCGAGAATCTCATCAGAAAAATCCAGGCCGCCCTCGGGAAGAATATCCACCTCTATACCGCTTAAAATTTTTATTCCCGAAATTTTATCCTGCAGCTTCCGGATCTCCTCCAGCTGCTCCTTTAGCTGTTCCTCCGAAAGCCCGCTGGCAATCCGTAGCGATTTGGAATGATCGGTTATGGCCAAATACTCGTAGCCCAGTTCCCGGGCCGCCACCGCCATTTCTTCAATCCCGAAGGCTCCATCACTGTAACGGGTATGGAGATGAAAATCCCCCCTGATATTGCTAAAATCAATTAATTCCGGCAGCTCTCCCTTCCGGGCAGCCTCAATCTCTCCCCTGTCCTCTCTTAATTCCGGCTCAATATAATCCAGCCCGAAAAAATGATATATTGCTGATTCTGCATATTTCTCCTGGTCCGAATTTGAAGCTGATCCCCCCCGGGCTTTCTCCGGCAGATTGTTGTTCTGGTTTAGCTCCAGACGCTCCTCGTCCTCCCGGGAAAAAAGCCCGTATTCATTTAAAAAATACCCTTTCTGCTTGGCAAGCTGTCGCAGTTTAACGTTATGCTCCTTGGAGCCGGTAAAATAGATAAATGCCGCCGGAAATTCATCCCCCACTACCAGTCTAAAATCCACCTTAACCCCGTTTTCGAGAACCAGGGTAATCTTGCTGGAGCCGCCCGACTCAACCTTATGAAGCCCCTCAAGTTCCCGGAGGTGCTTCTCCAGGCCGTCACTTTCAGGATCAGCAGGAACCATGAGAATGTCGATATCTTTAACCAGTTCCTTGCGGCGCCGCAGGCTTCCGGCAGATTTATATTTATGATAGAGCTCGGATTTCTTTTCCAAATGCTCGGCAATTTTTTCAGCCAGACGGTCAGCTTCATTGATTTTCATTCTTTCCTGGAAGGATTCATAGCGGGCGACCGCTTCCCTGAGATTTTGAGCCAGTTTTGGACCGAAGCCTTCCAGCCCCTGAACCTTTTTCTCCTGCAGGGCCTTCTTTAAATCCTCAACCCCGCTAATTTCCAGCTGATAATAAAGCTGATGAGCTCTCTTGGGACCCACCCCGGGTATTTCAATCATATCCAGCAGACCGGCCGGCAGCTCCCTTTTTAATTCTTCCAGCTGACCGGCGGTTCCGGTAGAAAAAATTTCTTTTATGGTGGCCGAGAGCCCCTCTCCTATTCCTTTAATTTCCATTAGTCGATCCTCGGTTACCAGGACCTTCAGCTCCTCCGAAACCGAACTTAATGAGCGGGCCGCATTCTGATAGGCCCTGATTCGATAGCGATTATCGCCCTTAATTTCCATTAAATCTGCCAGCTCTGACAGAATGTCGGCGGCTTCCCTGGCAGTTATTTCCTTATCCATCTTTTACCCTCCCAAATACTGCTTTCTCCCAACATTAAAAAAGCGGCCAGAAATTTAATCATGGCCGCCCCAGTATTTCTTCCAGAGTTTGCTGTATCACAGGGGTGAAACCAAGCAGCCAGTCAGCAAAAAGGGATCCGGTCACCACCGACTCCACCTCAGCTATGGGTATCTGACTTAAAATTAGTACAATCAGATAGGCCAGAGCCAGTCCCTTAATACCTCCCAGCAGAAAACCTCCACCCCTGTCAACCGATTCCAGATACATCCAGTCCAGCAGAGATTTAATAATATCCCCCAGAATATGAACCGCCAGATTGGCGACAATAAAAATAATAGCAAAACTGATAAACTGCAAAATAGTAGGAGAAAAGTCCAGAAATCTTTCTAAAAAAACCACAAAATCCAGGTAAAACATCAGCGAAAGATATATAGCCAGCAGCAGTCCCAGAACTGTGGCGGTCTGCCGCACGAAACCTTTGCGATAACCCGTTATTAAAAAATAAAGAATGATTATAAATATGATGACATCGAGCAGTGCTATCCCCTGCAATTATTAATCAACCTCCTGCAGCAGTTCCATCAGTTCGTTGTTGTCCTGCCTGAGGCGTTCTATTTCCTCCCGCAGCTTTTCACCGGATTTCCTTTCCTGCTCCAGCTCTTTTTGCAGCTCTTGATTTTTTCTTTCCGCCTTCTGACACTGGTCAGCCAGATTTAACAGAGTTAATCTTATCAGCTGGCGGCGAGGAATGTTGGGATAGGCCCGGGAAATATCCTCTCCGATTGTATTAATTCTATCTGCCAGATCCTCCAGATAATCCCGGGAAAGATCCCCCACAACAGTATGGTCTTCTCCCAGCACCCTGACGGTAAATTTATTTTCAGTATTTTTTTTCCCCGTCTTCTGCACCATAAGGAATCCTCCCCAATTATAATTTATACCTGCTCAACAGATTAAAACAGTTAAATACTGTCCTGACCGGAAATATTTTCTTTACTATTCTTTTTATATACTTCCCGGCCAGGAGATAAAATCCTGCTAACAGCGGCCTATTTTCCTCTTATTTTAGCCTGGAATTCATCTTCCAGAACTTCTATTATATTATCAACCTGTTTTTCAACCTCTTCTTCTTTCAGAGTTTTATTGTGATCCTGAAAAACCATATTTAAGGCCAGACTCTTCTGGCCCTCAGGAATCTGCTCCCCCTGATAAAAATCAAAAATTTCTGTGCTGATTAAAATATCTGCTGATGCCTCCTCTGCTGCCTCAATAACATCCCGGGCCGGAATATCTTCAGCTATCAGAAGGGCCAGATCTCTGGATATTGAAGGGAAGCGGGGTATCTGCTGATAGCTGATTTTTTCATAACCGGCAGCCTGATAAATAAGTTCTTTATCCAGTTCAGCAGCGGAGGTTCTGACCGGCAGTTTAAACTCTTCAATAATATCAGGATGAAGTTCTCCCAAAACCCCGACTCTTTTATCCTTAAATTTAAGTTCAGCAGCCCGGCCGGGATGAAAAATATCAAGTTTGGTTCTCTGCCAGCTCCAGGCTTCAATTTCAAGCTTATCCAGCAGGTTTTCTGCTGCCCCCTTTAAATAAAAATAATCAGGGGCTGATAAATTCCAGGTATCGTGAGCTGCTCCCATGCTGGCAAGCCCAATTTTATCAGTTTCAGCAGGACGATTTCTCTTTCCCTGGGAGGCAAATACCCTGCCGGTTTCATAGGTTGACATATCCTTAACCTGCTTCCGGGAATTCAGAGATAATACTTCTATCAAACCCGGTAATAGAGAAATTCGCATTCTGGAAAAAGCCTGACTGAGCGGATTTTTAAGCTTTACAATGCTATCTTTAAAGTTATCTTCAAAGCTATCTTCCCGGGAGCTGCTGGATTTGCTGTCAGTTACAGCAAGATAATTTTTATAATAATCTTCAAGATAGTCAGTTAAATCATCCTCTTCAGGTCTCAAGCTGAAATTTTTAACTTCCTCAAGCCCCTGACCTCTTAAAATCCGGTTAATTTTTAAGCTGGCTTTCTGTTCCGGGGTGCGGCCTCCCGGTTCAGCACTGGCAGGTCTGGTATAGGGAATATTGTTATAGCCATAGACCCGGGCAATCTCTTCAACCAGATCGGCTTCCCCCTCAACATCCCTTCTAAAACCCGGTATGCTGACTGCAATCCGGGAAGCCTCCTTCATATTGGCCTCAAAGCCCAGTCCGGTCAGCATATCAATCATTTCTTCCCCTGCTATTTCAACACCCAGGAGATTATTAACCCTGTCAGGTTCAAGCTGCAGCTTCTTTTTTTCATAGGGTTCCGGATAGCAATCCACCATTTTTTCAGTAATCTTTCCTCCAGCATATCTTTCCAGCAGATAACAGGCCCGGCGGCTGGCTTCAGCCACTGCGGTTATATCTATTTTTCTTTCAAACCTGTGCGAGGATTCACTGGAAAGGGCGTATTTTTTTGCCGTCCTTCTGATATTGACAGCATCAAAGGAGGCAGCCTCCAGCAGCACCCGGTTGGTCGATTTTGTCACCTCGGTGTTCGCACCTCCCATAACTCCAGCCAGACCAACTGGTTTTTCCCGGTCAGCAATTACCAGAACTTCAGGAGTTAACTGCCTCTTTTCGTCATCCAGGGTGATAAGCCTCTCATCAGAATTAGCCCGGCGAATAATAATTTTCCTGCCGTTAATTTTATCGTAATCAAAGGCATGGAGCGGCTGGTTATATTCCAGCATCACATAATTGGTTATATCAACAATATTATTTATTGGCCTGATGCCTGCTGCCTCCAGGCGGCGCTGCAACCATAGGGGAGAGGGTTTTATTTCAACATCTTCTATTAGACGGCAGGTATACCGCTGGCAGAGTTCAGGATCCTGTATCTCAACTTCGGTTGATGCTTCCTGATAAGCTTTTCCATTATCTTCAGGTAAAAGGTCAGGCCAATTTATTTCCAGATTATTATCGCTCAGGCCTCGAATTTCCCGGGCAACTCCTAAATGACCCAGGCAGCGAGCATAATTCGGAGTCAGATCCAGTTTATAAACATAATCATTAAGCAGAAGTGCTTCCACCAGCAACTCCCCTGCTTCAATTTCCTCCGGCAGTTCCATAATACCGGACTGTCTCTCCTCCTTCAATCCCAGTTCATCTGCCGAACAGATCATCCCGCTGGACTTAATCCCTCTCAGTTCAGTTTCTTCTATTTTCAGACCGCCGGGGAGACGGGTGCCGGGCAGGGCTACAGCTACCCTGAGATTTTCAGCAATATTGGGAGCACCACAGACAATCTGCCTCTCTTCCTCTCCGCAGTCCACCTGACAGACTTTCAGGTTATCCGCATTCCCATGGTCTTTTATCCCAATAACTTCTCCTGTAATTATCTTGTCCAGCCCCTCCCCCTGGTAGGACATTTCTTCAACTTCCAGTCCTGCCATGGTCAAAAAATACTTCAATTCTTCAGGTTCGCAGGGTATATCTATATAGGAATTAAGCCAGTTGTAGGAAATTTGCATCAATATCGCCTCCAGGATAATTATTTGAACTGCTGCAGAAATCTACGGTTATTTTCCTGCAGCAATCTGATATCATCAATGCCATATTTTAAAAGAGTAATCCTGTCTATACCCATGCCAAAAGCAAAGCCGCTGTAGCTCCTCGGGTCAATGCCTGACATCGATAAAACTTTGGGGTGCACCATTCCCGAGCCCATGATTTCCAGCCAGCCTGTGCGGGAACAGAGACTGCACCCCTTCCCCTCACAGACGATACAGGAAACATCAACTTCAGCGCTGGGTTCGGTAAAGGGGAAATAACTGGGGCGAAAACGGACAGAATGCTCCTCACCAAATATTTGCTCCACCATAATACTTATCGTACCTTTAAGATCACCAAAGGTTATCTTATCATCCACCACCAGCCCCTCCAGCTGATGGAAAACAGGTGAGTGGGAGGCATCAAGTTCATCAGCCCGGTAAACCCTTCCAGGAGCTATAATTTTAATCGGGGGCTTCGTCTTCTCCATGGTTCTGACCTGAACCGGAGAGGTATGAGTTCGCAGGAGATAGAGATCATCCAGATAGAGGGTATCCTGCAGATCTCGAGCCGGATGATCCTCAGGAATATTTAGGGCCTTAAAATTATAATATTCATCCTCAACCTCGGGACCCTCAGCAATTTTAAATCCCATGCTGATAAAAATATCCTCCAGTTCCTCCGTTACCAGAGATAGAGGGTGCTGGCTACCTGTTTTAATTCTGGTACCGGGGAGGGTAACATCAATCCTTTCTTCCTCAAGCTGCTGTTTCTTCTTCTCCTCTTCAATTATTTCCTGACGGGCCTCCAGCTGCCGGGTTATCTGCTGCTTCAATTTATTCAGTTCCTTCCCCAGAACCGGTTTGCTTTCATCAGGAATTGAACCCATCTTTCCGTACAATTTTTTAACCCGGCCGTTTTTACCCAAAAATCTGATTCTTATCTTCTCCAGGCTCTCACTATCATGAGCCTCGGCAAACATTTTCTGAAATTCCTCTTTCACTTCATTAATGGTTTCCTCAATGTTCATTTTATATCATCACCTCCATAATAATCTACAATCTGCCTCTAGCTGCCTGCCTTTTTACGATAATTTTATTTTTATTGTGCTAAGTCTTTAATAAAAAATAAAAATAAATACCAGAATGCCTGAAATCAGCTAAAATTATCTTAAACTAAAAAAACTCCCGTCCACAAATAGGGACGAGAGGTTCGCGGTACCACCCTTATTATCCAGCAAAACAGCATTTTATCTAAGTAAAGCTGATTTCTGTGATCACTTCAGGATTGATAACGGGTTTACTCCCGGAAAAGTCTAATCATTCCCCTTCAACTCTCAGCTCCAGAGCGAATTTCACCGGCATGGCCTGGATGACGCTTGCAGTCCGGGGCGCCAACTCCCTTAAAAATTTTAGCAGGCTTGTTAACTCCGGCTTATGCTCTCCTTCTCAGCCTTTCAGTGATATTCCTGTATTATTCTCCTCAGCAGCTAATTCAAAAACATTGCGATAGGCCAGATATGCCGTTATGGAACCGGTCCTTTCAAAAAGATTCCAGAAGATAAGTTCAGTCCACCCCAAATTAACCACTCCCTTCAGCCTGATGAAATGCCTGATATATAAATTATATCACAGACTTCCCCCTCTGGCAAGCAGCTAATTTTTAAAAATCTGCTTATTTCTGTCCCAGCAGTCTGACCATCTCAAAAATCACTATGGAAGCAGCAACCGCTGCATTTAAAGATTCCATCCTGCCCGGCAGGGGAATGGTGATTTCCCGGTCAATGAATTCTTTAATATCTTGAGGTAATCCTCTGGCTTCATTCCCTATGACAATGATATCATCCCGCTCAAAGATAAAATCATAATAGGGTTGAGAGGCTTCCGGTTCAGCAGCTACCAGCCTGCGGGGTTTAAGCTGATTACCAGCAATGCTCTGCTTAATATCTTCCAGGGAAACAGATTGGCAGACAGGCAGTGAAAAAATGCCGCCCATACTCCCGCGGACAACTTTGGGATTAAAAATATCAACTGAGCCCTTTAAGGTAAGTAGACCGGCCAGATCGGCAGCAGTAGCAGTCCTTATTATGGTACCGAGATTGCCTGGATCCTGAATTTCAGCCAGCAGCAGCAGGGGACCGGAAAGCTGCCAGATTTCACTGAGTGACATTTCTCTGCTCCTGGCTACTGCCAGAACCCCCTGGGGATTGACCGTGGTGACTGCCTGATTAAACAGGTCAGCCTCCAAAATCACAGGTTCCACTCCTGCAGGAAGATTTTCAATTAAGTTCTGAACTTCATCTGATTTAATTTCCAGCTCCTGGCTGAGATAAAATTCTTCAATTCTGGCTTCGACCTTCAAAGCCGTTTCAATCAGATTAAATCCTTCCAGCAGGAAGCGCCCCTGCTGCTGGCGGTACTTCTTTCGCTGAAGTTTAATCAGATTTTTAATCCTGTTATTCTGCCTGCTGGATATTCTTTCCCAATCCTTCATCAAAAATCTCACTCCTGCAAAAAAACCCGGGCAAATTACCCGGGTTTAATAAAAGATATTGAGCTGTTATTCAAGTTCTGTCTTGGCTAGGTTGACCAGTTCAGCAAAAGCTTCTTTATCATTGACAGCCAGATCAGCCATAATCTTACGATCAATTTCAACATCAGCCTGCTTCAAGCCATTGATAAAGCGGCTGTAGGACAGTCCTTCCTGTCTGGCAGCAGCATTAATTCTGGTAATCCAGAGACGGCGGAAATCTCTCTTGCGCCTTCTCCGATCTCGATAGGCATAATCAAGCGATTTCATTACCGCCTGCTTGGCAGGACGAAACAGCTTGCTTCTGGAACCAAAAAACCCCTTGGCATTCTTAAGGACCTTTTTCCGGCGTTTTCGGGCTTTGCTACCTCTTTTTACCCGCGGCATGGTGAAACACTCCTTTCCAGCATTAAACTAATAACAGTCTATATTTTAAACCTTTACTTCATGAATTGAATTACATGGATTGAACTAACTGTCTGTACTTCTGGCGGTGAGCTTTGCTTACCTCGACTTCCTTCCGCAGTCTGTGTTTACGGTTGGAGCTCTTTTTAGTTAGCAGATGGCTCTTAAAACCTTTCTTGCGCATTAATTTTCCGGTTCCTGTTTTCTTGATTCTTTTAGCTATACCCTTGTGGGTTTTCATTTTAGGCACAAAAATCCCTCCTTTAATTCTAAATTTAACGTTGATAAATCTTTGCTGCAATATTATATCTGATAATATATCATTTAATATATAATTCAGCATAATATATAATACAATATAATACAACATAAAATACAATATAAAATACAACTCAAAATACACAATATAAGTTTAAAGCTTTATACATATTTTGATACAATTAATACATAATTTAATATAAAATTAACTGGCAAACTGATAAATTATTTATCGCTATCAGGTGCGATAAACATCATCATATTTCGCCCTTCCATATTGGGACCGCTCTCTACCGTTCCCAGATCACTGGTTTCTTCCTTAAGGCGCTCACAGAGATCATAGCCCAGATGCTTGTGCATCATCTCCCGGCCCCGGAATTTAATTCTGACCTTGACTTTATCCTTATCGTTAAGAAAACGCCGGGCCTGTTTCAGTTTTACATTAAAATCATGATCTTCAATTTTTACCCCCATCTGCACCTCTTTAACATTCATGACATTCTGGTTTTTCTTAGCTTCCTGTTCTTTTTTAGCCTGCTCATATTTATACTTACCATAATCCATGATTCGGCAAACCGGAGGATCAGCCTGGGGAGCAACCTCTACCAGATCCAGTTCCCTATTTTCTGCCTCCTTCAGAGCCTTCTGCAGGGGCATTATACCAATCTGTTCTCCTTCGGGATTGATCAATCTTACTTCCCGGGCATTAATCTGTCTGTTAACCCGCAAATCTTCTACGATTTTATACACCTCCAAATTTTTTTAAAATAAATTACCTTAAGCTATATACTAACATGACTGCAGTCTCAAGCCTGCAGTCTAAAAAACACGAGTGGAGAACCTGCAACAGCGAACATTTGAACCTTCATTACCAATCAAATTAAAAAAGCGGGAGGTCAAACAGACCGCCCGCCAGATAACTGATTATCAGCCGCTAACCAGAAACAGGTATGCTTAAAAAGGCATACTTCAGACATACCTCTCCTGCTTTTCAGCTGAAACAGTATTAACCAATAATCCTATTATTGGTGAGAAGCGAGCACTTCTACTTTATTTTCACATAAAAGAGTATATCAGATTCATCAGCTTAAGTCAACTTCTTTTTTCAGCAATTTCCATATTAATATCGGCTATGAATTTATCCAGCTCCATCTCACCCAGGTCTCCCTCCCGGCGTTCTCGAACAGAAACCGTCTCACTTTCAACCTCCCGGGAGCCAACAATTAGCATATAGGGTAC
>PWHA01000243.1 GCA_003554685.1 Halanaerobiaceae bacterium | reverse complement strand
GGCTGGCCGATGTGGTAATAAACTGCGTCAATATCAATAATACCGAGATGGCCTCAATTCTGCCCTGTGCCGAAGGCGGGAAAATCTACTTTTTCAGCATGGCCACCAGTTTTACCAAAGCAGCCCTGGGGGCTGAAGGAGTCGGACGGGATGTCGAGATGATCATCGGTAACGGCTACACCAGAGATCATGATAAAATTTCACTGGAAATTTTGCGGGAGAATGCTTTGCTGAGAGAAATTTTTGAAAGAATGTATACCAGCTGAACCTGGATGAGCTTAGTCTGAGGAGAGCTTTAATTTTTCAGTCAGAGGAGCTTTATTTTTCAGGGATGAAAATCAAAAAATTAACCGGGTTTAAAATAAACTGGCTGTGACAGATGGAAAGTTTTACAGGGGAGGATCACAAATGGTCAAAATAGTTGATAAAGAGCAGATAAAGCAGTTATTTGCCGAGGGCCAGCGCCTCATGATTGGTGGCTTTATAGAATGCGGTGCACCTCACAGACTGATAGATCTGCTGCTGGAAAGTGGAGTCGGGAATTTAACTTTAATCGGCAATGATACCGGCTTTGATGATCAAAAATCAGGCCAACTGGTGGTAGAAAAAAGATTGAGCAGGGTTATTGTCTCTCATATCGGTACCAATAAAGAAACCGGCCGGCAGATGAACAGAGGAGATCTGGAGGTTGAGCTAATTCCCCAGGGGACCCTGGTGGAGCAGATTAGAGCCGGAGGAGCCGGACTGGGTGGAGTTTTAACACCCACCGGGATAGGTACCCCGGTGGCCGAGGAGAGCCGGACTATTGAGGTGGACGGCAGGGAGTATCTCCTGGCAAAACCTCTCAGGGCCGATCTGGCCCTTGTTAAGGCCTGGAAGGCCGACAGGGATGGCAACCTGCTCTTTAGATATGCTGCCAGAAATTTTAATCCGGTAATGGCTATGGCCGGTGACAAGGTTGTGGTGGAGGCAGAGGAGATAGTTCCTGCGGGAGAGATTGATCCCAATCAGGTAATGACTCCAGGAATCTTTGTGGATTATATACTGCAGAATGGGGGGGAGGGAGCCAGTGTCTGAGATGAGAGAAAGAATCACCAGGCGTATTGCCCGGGAGCTTGAGGATGGTGATGTGGTGAATTTGGGGATAGGCATGCCAACCATGGGGGCTGATTTTATCCCCGATGATATCAGGGTAATATTTCAATCTGAAAATGGTTTTGTGGGAATGGGGCCCCGTCCTCCTAAAGGAGAAGAGGACCCGGACCTGGTTAATGCCGGCAGTGAGCCGGTAACAATTAAAACCGGAGGAGCATTTTTTGATTCGACCACCTCCTTTGCCATTATCCGGGGCGGACATCTTGACGCTACTGTGCTGGGAGCCCTGCAGGTTGACGAACAGGGCAATCTGGCCAACTGGAAAATTCCCGGAAAGCTGGTTCCGGGGATGGGAGGAGCCATGGACTTAACTGTGGGAGCCCGTCAGGTTATTGTGGCCACCAGCCACACTACCAAAAAGGACCAGCCCAAAATTCTCCCGGAGTGCACCCTGCCCCTGACGGCTAAAGGAGAGGTCGATTTGATTGTCACTGAACTTGCAGTATTCAGGGTAACCGGACAGGGACTTTTGCTGGAAGAAATAGCTGAGGATACGACTGTTAAGGAGGTTAGAGAGAAAACCGCTGCCGGTTTTTCTATTGCTCCTGAACTCACCACCTTTGCTTGAGCAGGTACCCCTCTTCTATTCAAATATATTTAACCCGGTATCCAAGTATATTTAACATTTAACCCGGGGATTGCTGTTTGGGCGAAAAAGTTGATCCCCTGGAGAAAATTTAATATTATCTTATGGCAAAGAATTTATCATTATGGTATAAATTCACAGCCTACTGGAGGAATAATATAATGGTTAAAGATGGGGGCATCCAGAACATTAAACCCGGTTTAAGGTTTTTAAGTTCGCAGGCGGTGGAGGAGATTTATCACCGGGCCTTAAAAATTCTCGAGGAAAGCGGGGTTAAATTTTACTGCTCCAGGGCTCTGGATTTATTGCAGGATAGAGGGGCCGGTGTTAATTTTTCTGAGCAAACAGCAAAATTTCCACCTTCACTGGTCAGGGAGGCTTTGAAAACTGCCCCCTCCCGGGTTGAACTTTATGACCGGGAGGGCAGGGAATCCCTTGTTATTGGGGGAGATCAGTGTCATTTTGTGCCCGGTTCTGCTGCCCTGAATATTCTGGAATCCGATGGTGAAACTCTTAGAAGAGCCCGGGCTGAGGATCTGGTAAAAATAGCCCGGCTAAATGACAGCCTGGCACATATTGCCCTGCAGTCCAGTGCGGTGGTGCTGGATGATGTTTCCGATAGTATAGGGGACTGCTACCGGCTCTATCTGCTGCTGAAAAACTCCCTCAAGCCCATCATCACCGGAGCCTTCAGCCGCCGGGGAATAGAGCATATGTACAGGCTCCTGGCTGCAGTCTCAGGAGGAGAGGAAGAGCTGAGGGAGAAACCCCGGGCCGTTTTTGATGTCTGTCCCTCCCCGCCCCTTAAATGGAGTGAGATCAGCTCCCACAATATTATTGACTGCGCCCGCCTCGGCCTGCCTCTGCAGCTAATATCTCTGCCCATGCCCGGAGCAGCCTCCCCGGTAACCCTGGCCGGTTCAGTTCTGCTCCATACTGCAGAAGTATTGAGCGGTCTGGTTCTGGCTCAGGCTGTTAATCCCGGGATACCGGTGATCTATGGCGGGGCTCCGGTTAATTTTGATATGAAAACCGGGACAACTCCCATGAGTGCGGTGGAGGCTTCGATGATCGGGGCCTCTTCTTCCCAGCTGGGCAGATATCTGGATCTTCCCACCCAGACCTATGCCTGTTTGAGTGACGCCAAAATTGTTGATGCTCAGGCCGGACTGGAAACGTCAATCAGCGGCACTATTGCCAGCCTGGCTGAAACCAATCTGATTTCGGGGCCGGGTATTCTGGATTTTGTTGACACTTTCAGTCTGGAAAAGCTGGTAATTGACAACGAAATCTGCGGAATGAGCCGGCGGTTAGCTCGGGGAGTTGAGGTGGATGAAGAGAGGCTGGCAGCTTCTCTGATTTCAGAACTCGGTCCCGGAGGCAGCTACCTCACCAGCGAACACACACTGAAGTACTTCCGGAATGAGAGCTATTTCCCCGGAGAGGTAATCGACCGCACCTCCCGCAGTGACTGGTCCCGCCGGGGCAAAAACTCAATATTTACCAGAGCAGGAGAAGTAGCGGCCAGACTTCTTTCCTCCCGGCCCACATCCCCGCTGGCTGAAGAAAGGCTGCAGGAATTAAAGCGGGTGCTGGCTGAAATCAAAAAAGAGTATAATATTGAGGAACTGCCCAAAGAGTAAGAGTGTCAGATCAGATACTTACAGCAGCAAACACTATTTGATTCGAGAAAAGAGAATTTAGCCCAGGCTAATAACCAGGTAATTGTGAGAGAAGACAGATATTAGGAAGTTAATCGAATTTTTGAAAAAGAGGCTGGTTATTACCAGAAAAGAAGGTGTAAACCATGACCAATAGAAGTGTTAAAGTGGGGTTTCTAAAATTAGAGGGGCTCAGCTTTGAGATTCTCTCGGAGAGCGAACTGGCTGAAATCCATCGGGCTACGCTTGAGATACTGCGGGAAACCGGAGTGAAAATAACCTCTCGCAGGGCCCGGGAGATTTTGACAAAGGCCGGAGCGGAGACCGATCACAGCAGGGAAGTTGTTAAATTCCCTCCTCATCTGGTGGAGAGAGCCATTCAAACAGCCCCGGAGCAGATTCTGCTGGCCGGGAGAAACCCCGATTATGATGTTGAAGTGGGAGGTAACAATGTCTATTTTACCAACTTTGGCTCGGGAATAAATATTGTTGATCCCAAAACCGGTGATGTAAGAAATACCACCAAGGAGGATGTAGCAGATACAGCCCGGTTGGTGGATTATTTATCGGATATTGATGTCTACTCTCTGGCAGTGACAGCCCGGGACTGTCCCGAGAATGCTGTTTATCTCCATGCTACCGAAGCCTATCTCAATAATACCAGCAAACACTGTCATGGATTTAGCGGGAAAAATGCTGATAAATGTATTGCCATGGGTGCGGCGGTAGCGGGAGGAGAGAAAGAGCTGCGCCGCCGGCCAATCATATCGGCCGATGTCTGTCCCCAGAGTCCTCTTCAGCTTATGGCTGACGGGGCTCAGGTGATTATGGACTGCGCCCGGGCCGGTGTGCCTGTCACCATTCTCCCCGCTGCCATGGCCGGAGCCACCTCTCCGGTTACCCTGGCCGGAACTCTGGTGGGCCATAATGCCGAAGTACTGGCAGGTTTAACCCTGGCCCAGCAGGTTGAAGAGGGTGCCCCGGTAATGTACGGGAGCTCAACGACCATGTACGATGTTAAGGAAAATATAGCAGCCGTCGGTTCCCCGGAGCTGGCTCTCTGCAGCGCGGCTCTGGCCCGGATTGCCCGGTATTACAAACTGCCCTCTTATCTGGCAGGAGGATAGGCTGACAGCAAGCTTTCCGATCTTCAGGCTGGTCAGGAAAAGGACCTCACCAGCCTGCTGCCGGCTTTGGCCGGAGCCAATCTAATCTACGGGCCGGGTATGCTGGATTCCGGCAATACCTTCAGCTACACCCAGCTTTTGCTGGATAATGAGACCATCAGGATGATTAGAAGGGCCCTTAAGGGTATCGAAATCTCGGATTTATCCCTGGCGGTGGATCTCTTTAAAAAAGTTGGGCCCGGAGGGCATTTTCTGGCAGAACAGCACACCATAGATCATATGCACCGGGAGCAGGCCCGTTCGGATCTTTTTATCCGCCAGGTCCGCGACAGCTGGGAAAAATCCGGGGCAGAGGATGCTGCTGGCCGGGCCCGGAAAAAAGCCCTGGAGATTTTACAGGATTATCAGCCAGAGTCCCTGGACCGGTCTGTTCAGACCAGGTTAAGTGAGATTGCTGGGGCTGGAGAAAAATAAACAGGCTTGAGCTTGGGGCTTGAGATTGGGCTGGAAGATAACAGAAGATAGCAGCTGAAAGTTTTGCCAGTAGGGATGCAGAGCCGTCCCGAAAAGCAAAAGTAGATGTTTTTGCTGCCTTATCTTCATCCGGTACGGAGAGTAAAGAAATTTTCGGCGCTGACAGGGAAAGAGAGTAAAAATCAGAGAAGGGAGTCGATATATTTGTATAAGACAAGAATGGGGAGCGGCAAATCAATTGAGATGAGCCGGGAAGAAATTAAATCTGAGATTGACAAGGGGGTGGAAGCTGCCGTTGAAGACGGGGGAGTCGATCCCCTGGCCCGGGATGAGATTGAGCGTCTGGTTGAGCTTCACTGTATTCCTGCTAAATTCATCGGAATTGAGCGGGGCAGGGAGCTGGTGACGACCTTTGATGGGGGCTCGATCAAGCTCAAGCGGCTGAACATATCACTGGGCCGGATAGTTGATGCCCAGATCTTTGAGCGTGTTTTATGTACTGACAGCGCTGAATTCGCCCATGTGGATTACAGCTTTAAACCTATCAAACCAATAGTTGACAGCGAGCAGATCGAGTTTAAGCAGGCCCTGCAGGTTACGGTGGTTCCCATGTTTTATGGAGCCATGCCCAACCTTTCCCTCTATTATGAACCGGTTGGCTCTCAACCCAACCCCTCGACGGTGATGATGGAAGAGAGTGATATCCCCAAAGCCCGCCGTTCTATTGAAAAAACGGTGGAGATGGGAGTTAAGGATATGGTTTTTGTCAGCCGCAAAATGCATGAAGTAGGTGCCGATGGAATTAACTTTGATACAGTCGGCTCGGCTGGTGAGGGCGATTTCCTGGCCTCACTGCAGGCAACCGAAAAGCTTAAAGAGATGTACCCTGATATCTGTATTGAAATGGGAATGTCCAGCGAATTTATTCTGGGGATGCACGGTGATCTGGAATATAAGGGAGTAAACCTGGCCGGACTTTATCCCCATGAACAGGTTCAACTGGCTGAGAAGGCCGGTGTTACGATATTTGGGCCGGTGGTTAACGTTGAAGTCAACAAATCCTGCCCCTGGAATCTAGCTCGCTCTCTGACTCTCTATAAGGCCTGCCGGGAAGCCTCCAGCATTCCGATTCACGCTAACGTCGGTATGGGGGTTGGTGGAGTACCCATGAGCGAGGTGCCGCCTATCGATGCCACCACCCGGACCTCGGTGGCCATGGCTGAGATAGGTAAGATGGATGGCTTGTAGGTAGGTACAGGCGATCCCTTCGCCACAGTTTCTACCCACGGATTGTCGACTGCCATGGGCGGAATGCGCACCGCCGGAGACCTGGTGATGCGAATGCAGATGGCAAAAGCAATGCGTCTGGGAGAGGCTAAACAGTATGTTGCTGATAAACTCGAAGTTTCAGTGGAAGATCTATCTGATAATATTAAAATGGACAAAATAAGACGAAAACTGGGTCTGGGCCGGATCAGACCTTCGGTCCAGGAAGCGGTTGACCTTCAGGCCAAGGCTAATATATCTGAACTTTTGGATATCAAAATTAATTCAGTAGAAAAATACGGCCTATCCCGGAACTAAATTGGCTGGCAGGTTCGGATTATTCCGGGCCTGCCCTGATTTTCTCCAAAGCTTATTTTAAGAAATAAGGTTAAATTAACAAAAGCTGATTTGATTCTGCAAGGATGAGTCTGAGAGGAAGATTGCTGATGAAGATCAAATATCTGGTTGACTGTCAGGAGCATCTCCCGGTAATCAGCAGCTGGCTTTATGATTACTGGGGAGACTATTATCCTGATAGTGGACGGGAGAAATGGGATAGGGATCTGGCTGACAGATTAAACAAAGAACAGGTTCCCACCACCTTCGTGGCTTTTGAAGGGGGAGATGCGGCAGGTACTGCCTCTTTAATTGAAGATGATCTGCCGATCAGACCGAAGCTTACCCCCTGGCTGGCTGATGTCTTTGTTCCCCGGGATTACCGGAGCCAGGGGATAGCCACAAAATTAGTGGAAAGAGTAACTGCAGAAGTCAGGCTGATTGGACTGGACCGTTTTTATCTTTTTACCCGGGAGGCAAAAGAGTTTTATTTAAAAATTGGCTGGCAGATCAGGGAATTTACTCTTTACCGGGATAAAGAGATACATATAATGCAGTATGATTTATAATAATATATTTTTCTCAGCTGAGAATAAAAACCCCGCCTCTTTCCGGATTACCATAATTATCTATTCCGGTAAGGTCGGGTTTATTGTAGATATAAATATTATTTCTTAGATTATTAATTAAAGTGCGGATTTAATTATTCATATGCTTGGAGGCATCCACCCTTTCACCTCTGGCATGGAGTAAATAGAGGGCGGTAGTTAAAATAGCTATACTGATTATTAATGGCAGAATTGCTGCATCCATTATTGCAGCCAGGATATAGCCGATGGCTGAAACAATGGCTGCCAGAATGGCGTAGGGCAGCTGGGTATTAACATGGTCTATGTGGTTACAGGCAGCTCCTGTTGAAGACAGCACCGTAGTATCTGAAATTGGTGAAGAATGGTCACCAAAGATTGAGCCCCCGTACTTCTCCCAGTTCAACCAGGGTCCCTCCCAGGCTCCCGGTGTAAAATGCCAGTCCGGCTACTATCCCAAGGAATAGTGACATAACCACTCTTTTTGAGATAATAGCCAGGACAATAGCCAGCAGAGGTGGTATTATTGATATAATACCAAAATGATCCATCTGTTTTTCACTCCCCATAAATTTATTTTATTTAAATTTTACTCACAGTTATAATTATCGATATATGATATTTTTCCTTCATTTTACTGGGGGTGTTTCTGCTAATTTAACAATTTTTTAAAAATTTCTAATTTAGCTGAACCAAAATACATAAATTAGCTGCCTGACAGTATCCTGAACTTTTTAGATTGTACTATTTTGCACATGGAATTATTGGTATGCCGGGAAAAAGAGGTTATTGTTCTAGAAATATAATTCTTGAAATATATCGTTTTTTGTAATATAATTTGAATTGACAAGTTAACATAGCACTAAACTAAAAAACGGAGGGTGAGAAGATGAGCAGAAAAATACTAATCTTATTGATCTTGCCGATGCTGGTGCTGGGTTTAAGCCTGACTGCTGGTGCTGAACCTCTGCCGGAATTTGAATTGATGACCACTACTGAAGGTTATGACCCTATCAGGTATGAGGCTGCTTTTTTAATCGAGGAGAATTTTGCTGAATTGGGAATACATGTTGATGTTCAGCCGACTGAATTTAGCACTTTAATCGACAATTTTTATAACGAACAGGATTTTGAAATAACAATAGCCGGCTGGTCCGGACGGGTAGAGCGTCTTGATCCCCAGCATTTTCTGGGAACTTTGCAATCCGGCCAGACTGACCCAGGAGGAAATAACCCTGGCGGTTATGTAAATGAACGCGTAGACGAATTATTTGCCCAGCAGGAAGTAGAATTTGATGTCTATCGGCGCCGGGAAATGGTCCATGAGATTCAGGAAATCTCAGTTTCCGAACAGCCGGTCAATGTGCTCTTTTACCGGGATGAGGTTCTGGCCTTTAACCGCAATAAATTTGAAGGCTTCCAGCCCATGGCTGGAGAGGGAATTTATACGGAATGGCTGCCCTTTGATGTTACTCCTCTAACCGATGATAGAGTGGTTACCATTGGAACCAGCCAGGAACCTGATAATATAAATCCTCTGGACTCCACCACTGTCTGGGGTTGGAAATTCATGAGGCTCTATTATGATAAGCTGATCCGCCTGACTCCTGATGTGGAGCCCGAGCCCTGGGCGGCAGAGTCTTTTGAGGCGGTTGATGAGGATACCATTGAAGTAGTTCTCAGAGAGGGAATGTATTTCCACGATGGTGAACCTGTGACCGTAGAAGATGTTAAATTTTCCTATGATTATTTTATGGATCAGGATTTTGCCTATTTCCGTCCCTTCTATCAGCCTCTTGATTATGTAGAAATTGTAGATGACAGTACCTTACGCTTTCATCTCGAAGTACCGGTATCCAACTTTATTACCGTGACAATGAGTCAGATTCCTATTCTGCCAGAGCATCTCTGGGCTGATATTGAAGTTGCACAGGATCTGGCCCCCGATGAAATACCGACAGTTGGCAGCGGTCCCATGAAGTTTGAAACCTTTGATTCAGGCGAATATAAGAGTCTGTCAACCTTTGAAGATCACTTTGCTGCTGATGATATAGATATTGATGGAATTGATTATATTATCTATGCCGATGCCGAGGGAGTATTTACCGGCCTGATTACTGAAGAGGCTGACATGAATGCCTGGAGGCTGGAGCCCGGACATATCGAGCCGGCAGAGGCAGAAGACCATCTGGAAGTTGTCAGTGTTCCGGATCACGGTTATTACCACATGACCTATAATTTAAGAATTGAGCCCTTTGATGATGTCAATTTCCGACGGGCAATTGCTCATGCCATTCCTAAGGATACCTTTGTTGATGTCCTACTTGATGGTCTGGGAGAGCCGGGAACTTCAGTAATATCACCTGCCAATCCTTTCTGGCATAATCCGGATGTTGAAAGATTCGAGTATGACCTTGATAGGGCCCGGGAAATACTGGAAGAAGCAGGATATTACATTGAGGATGGAGTTCTGCACTTTCCTGAAAATTAAGGAGCAGTGAATTCCCCTGAACTGTTTTAAAGCAGTCCAGCTGTTTAGCTGCAGTTTGAAAATATGCTGTTAATTTAAGCAGGAGAAAATGGGGGGGATAATTTCCCCCCATTTTTTCAATGTCATTTTATTATTAATTTGATTGCTGAGGTGAATTAGATGGGCAAAGGTCAATTTATAGCACGGCGTATTCTGCAGATGCTTTTATCCTATTTTATCATATTAACCATGCTGTTTTTTGTTTTTAGACTGGCCCTTCCCGATCCAACTGCAGCCCTGGTTATGGAGGGTTTATCAGCTGAGGAACAGGCAATGGTAAGAGCGCGTTTCGGGCTCGATCAGCCTCTGATGGGCCAATATTTTACCTATCTGACTAATTTTGTTCAGGGTGAATTGGGCCTTTCCTTCCACTACAGGGCCCCGGTTTTTCCCATCATACTGGATCGGCTCTATAATACCCTGGCCTTAATGATACCCGCTATTATTGTATCCTATCTGCTGGGACCTCTGCTGGGTGTTTTTCTTTCCTGGAAGAGGGGCAGCAGATCAGAATTTACCGGTATTATAGGAGGACTGGTGCTGCGTTCTGCCCCTCTTTTCTGGACCGGAATGATTTTTATCATGATCTTTGGTATCTGGTTTAATATTTTTCCCACCAGCGGCATGAGAACTCTGCCCTATGAAGCCGCTCACTTTTTCGATAAAATTTTTACCCTGGATTATCTCTGGCATTTATTCCTTCCCATGATGACCATTGCCATCTACTACCTGGGACTTCCCATGCTGATAATGAGAAATACCATGCTGGAAGTTATGGGAGAAGATTTTATTGAACTCTGTCAGGCTAAGGGATTAAGTGAGCGCAGAATCATGTACCACCATGTGGCCCGCAATGCCCTCCTGCCGGTGGTAACCCAGGCAGCAATTACCATTGGTCTGGCTGTGGGAGGTCAGGTTGTGGTTGAGGTGGTCTTCTCCTGGCCGGGCCTGGGCCGGGAAATTGTGCAGGCCGTACGGACCAGTGATTTCCCCATGGCTCAGGGTTCTTTTATGATGATGTCGGGACTTGTTCTAATCATGAACTTCCTGGCTGATGTAATCTACAGCTATCTCGACCCCCGGGTAGTTTATAAAGGGGGCAAAAAATAAGATGAATAATAAAAACACCAGCCCTAAAAAGGGACTGAGAGAAAGATTAAAATATTTAAAGCCCTTTTTGAGTACAATTCTGGAGCCGGTAAAAATCATCTTTAAGGACCCTCTGGGTATAGCTGGAGCTATTATTTTTTCAATTATTGTGTTAATAGCCATATTTGCTCCTCTGCTGGCAACCCATAATCCGGCTGAGATGAATGAAAGAATCGAGGGCAGTCTACTTGCCTTTTCTCCCGGCGGTGAATGGCAGGATTATGAGATTATTGGCGATAAACCCATCAATGATCTGGTAATTAGTGGCCAGCAGATGATAGCAGCAGCAGAAAATGGTTCTATCATGATGCTGCAGGAAGATGGCAGCTGGCAGGAGGTAGAAATTGATTCTGGAATAGATTTCTTTGCTGCCGCAGTTGCAGAAGATAGTATTCTGGCAGCAGGGGAGCGGGGGAGAGTATACAGTTATCAGAATGGCAGCTGGCAGGAAAAACATCTGGAGCAGGAGATAGATATCTATGGCCTGACTGTTTCTCCCGCAGGTACAATTTATGCAGTGGGAGAAGAGGGTTCAGTTTTTAGCTGGCAGGAAGAAAGCTGGCAGCAGCTGAACACGGGATCTACCCGTACTCTTAAAGATATAAATTTTGTTGCTGCAGATGATGCTATAATAATTGGAGAGCGAGGAACCATCATACATTATCAGCAGGGAGAATTTCTCGCTCCTCAGTTTAGAAGCTTCACTGATGAAACCTTCAGGGATCTTAATGACCTGCATTATTTTAGTGAAGACCTGGCCTTTGTTGTGGGTGAAAGAGGAACAATAATGGGTTATGACGGTACCGAGTGGTTTGCCATGAGCAGTGACTCTTCCCGGGAACTTAGAGGAGTAACTATAATCAGTCCTGAGGAAGTCTATGCTGTTGGTTATCGAGGCACAATCCAGCAGTATGATGGAGAAAGCTGGCAGACCCATGAGAGAATAACCCGTAGGGGTTATCGTGGAATAACAACTGCCGGAGAAACCAGCTATATTTATGGAGTAGATCCCTATGTAAATGAACTGGCTCCCCCCTCAAGGGAGCACTTTTTTGGAACGACCCATCTGGGTCGGGATATCTGGAGTCAGGTTATCTATGGCTCACGTACGGCGCTGATGGTCGGCATTATTGCAGCCCTGATGGTTAATCTGCTCGGTTTTACCGTGGGGCTTATCTCCGGTTATTATCGAGGAGGAGTCGATAGTTTTTTGATGCGGGTGGTGGATATTATGTATGGGATGCCGCTGGAACCCTTTGCCATTGTGCTGGTGCTGATTTTTGGCCCGGGACTCTGGATAATAATTCTGGCCATTGGTCTCTTAACCTGGAGAACCAATGCCCGGGTAATTCGTTCCCAGGTGCTCTCTCTGGTGGAAAGACCTTTTATTAAAGCTGCACGGATAGCAGGAGCCAGTAATATTAGAATCATGCTGGTTCATATCGCTCCCAATGTTCTGCCGCTGGCCTTTCTCCAGCTGGCAGTGGCCATGGGTTACGCGATTACTGCTGAGGCAACCTTAAGCTTTTTAGGTCTGGGGCCTCCAAGGGTATACAGCTGGGGCACCATTCTTCATGCAGCCCGCCTTTCCGGAGCCTGGCGGACAGCCTGGTGGTGGATTATTCCCCCGGGAATTTTTATTTCAGCCACCGTGGTTTCGGTATTCCTGGTTTCCCGCGCTCTGGAAGTTCTGACCAATCCCCGCCTGAGAGGAGGCAATGAGAGTGCTCCTGAACCTGAAAAATCTCAAGACGTATTACCGCATGAACAGTAAATCAATTAAAGCCGTGGATGGAGTGACCCTGAGCCTGGAACAGGGTGATAATCTGGGTCTGGTAGGAGAGTCAGGCTGCGGCAAAACCACCCTGGCTAAATCCATTAACCAGATTTTACCCTCCAATGGAGGGATAGTCAGTGGTGAGATAAATTTTCAGGGTCGCGATCTGGTACGGCTTTCTGATAAAGAATTGAATCAACTACGCTGGCAAGAAGTGGCCATGGTTACCCAGAGTGCCATGAATGCTTTAAATCCGGTCTATTCCATTGGTGACCAGATGGTGGAAGCCTTCCAGACCCATATTGATATCAGCCGCAGGGAGGCTTTAGAACAGTCAGAGGAGCTTTTTTCTCTGGTAGGACTGGAGGCTAGCCGGCTGCAGGATTATCCCCACCAGTTATCCGGAGGCATGAAACAGAGGGTGGTAATAGCCATGGCCATGGCCTTAAAACCTTCCTTAATTATTGCTGATGAGCCTACCACAGCCCTGGATGTGGTGGTTCAGGATGGGATTCTGCGGCAGTTTATTGACCTGCAAAAAAAGATTGATTCTTCCATTATTCTGGTTACTCATGATATATCTGTGGTAGCCGAGATCTGCCAGCGGGTGGCTGTCATGTATGCCGGCCATCTGATGGAGCAGGGTACCACCCGGGAGATATTTAAGGAAGCCTATCATCCCTATACCCTGGGTCTGATTAATGCCTTTCCCACCCTGGAAGCTGCTACTGATGAACTGATTTCTATTCCCGGCTCCCCTCCTGATCTGGGAGGGGAACTCAGGGGCTGCCGTTTCAGAAAACGCTGTCCCTTCTCCCGGGATGAATGTGACAGGCTGCCTGAGAGGGTGGAAGTAGCTCCCGATCATTTTGTCCGCTGTCATTTTCCTGACAGGGTTGAGGAATTCAGGAAACGGGCCCGGCTGCCGAAAACCTGGTTTGGTGAAAGCTCCAGCGCGGTAAAGCAAAAGGAGGTTCAGAAATCTCAGAACGATAAAGTTCTGGAAGTTGAAGAGGCCCGAAAGGTTTTTCAGCTTTCCGACAAGGGGATTATTTTTCGAAAGAAACGAAATCTCAAGGCTGTTGACGGAGTCAGCTTTTCCATTAAGGATCGGGAAATCCTGGGATTGGCCGGCGAAAGCGGATCCGGTAAGAGCACCCTGGGAGAGCTAATAGCTCGGCTGCAGAATATCACCGAGGGTAGAATTGCCTATCTCGGTCAGAACATTTCAGAACTGGATAAAAGGCAGCTGAAAAAATTTCGCAGCAATCTACAGATGGTCTTTCAGGATCCCTATGAAACTTTAAATCCCCGCTTTACAGTGCTGCAGACCATTATGGAGCCCCTGAAAATTCACGAAATAGGTTCCAACTTCTTTGAGCGGGTGGAAAAAGTCAAGCAGGCTCTGGACCGGGCTGAACTCAGACCACCGGAGGATTTTCTTGATAGATTTCCCCATCAGCTCTCCGGTGGTCAGCGCCAGCGGGTAGCCCTGGCCCGGGCTATAGTGCTGGAACCTGATTTTATTGTGGCTGATGAGCCGGTTTCCATGCTTGATGTCTCCGTTAGGGCGGGAATCCTGAATCTGCTGAAGAATTTTCGGGATGAAATGGGAGCTTCAATTCTTTATATTTCCCATGATCTGGCCACGATTCGTTATATCTGCGATCGAACTGCCATACTTTATCTCGGCAGAGTGATGGAGATTGGAGAAACCGAGGAAGTTATTTCCAATCCCTGCCATCCCTATACCAGAATGCTGCTGAAGGCAGTGCCAATCCCCGATCCCGACCGGGGCAGGGAACGGGTCGATCCCCGGGGAGAAATTCCCGACCCCATTGATCTACCCAACGGCTGCCGTTTTCATCCCCGCTGTGAACAGGCCACTCCGGAATGCGGCTTTGAAGGCCGGGATGTCAAAAAAATAATCGTAATGGAGCAGACCCGTCCGGATTATCTAGAGAGAAGCCCGGAACTGCAAATGATTTCTGAGATAGAGGTTGAGGACCGTAATGTTTTCCTCAGGGTAGAGGAAAGTTCTGACAGTGAGAAAGAAGAAATGGAAAATAGACTCAAAGCTATTCTTAATGACTGGAACACTTCTCTTTTAAAGGCTGCTGACGGCTGGCAGTGGCAGGATTCTCGTTTAAAAATAGAATTTCCGGAAAAGGACGAACCTGAACTCCGACCGGGTCCGGAAGGCCAGCAGGTAGCTTGTGTTTTATATTAAGTTAAGCTTGAATTAAATTGAGATATTTATGTTAAAAATATCAAACAATATCAAAAGATCTTTAAATTTAATCCGCCGGACAGCTTTATCAGCTGTCCGGTTTTTTAACTGCGGTTGTAATTGATCTTTGCTTGAGTTAGAATATATAATGTAAGCTGTAAATAAGGTGAAAGGAAAATTATCTGGCTTAGATAACCAAACTCAAAAAAGGAGAGGTAAGCTGTGACTGAAGAACAGGATCCCAGAATTGAAATCTACAGCCTGGAGTGGTGTCCCTACTGTCAGAAGGCCAAGAATTTTTTTATGAGCAAGGGATACAGTTACCAGGAATATGACATTGGTGATGAGGAAGTTAAAGTTAGAATGCAGGAAAGAACCAGCGGAGCTAAAACCGTGCCCCAGATTTTTATTAATGATCGGCTGATTGGCGGTTATGATGATCTGATGGACAAAAAACATTCAGGAGAATTATATCAGATTGCCGGGTTTGCTGCTGAGGCCGAAGTATATGAAAAACACCGAGATTTAGTTATCATTGGCGCCGGGCCGGCGGGTTTAAATGCTGCACTCTATGGAGCTCGTAAGGGACTGGATATTCTGATTGTGGCAAAGGCTCTGGGCGGCCAGATGCTGGAAACAGGAGAAATAGATAATTATCTGGGACTTCCCGGGGTTGAGGGAGCTGATATGATGGAGGCTTTCTGGCGTCATGTTAGTAATTATGATGTCATTATGGAACTGGGGGAAGAGATTACTGCTGTGGAAAAGACTGAAGAGGGTTTTCAGGTTCAGGCGAAAAGTGGCGGCGAAATAAGCGGCAGGTCTCTGATTATAGCCAGCGGTACCACCAATCGAAAATTATATGTCCCCGGGGAAAAGGAATTTAGTGGTCAGGGGGTACATTACTGTGCTACCTGTGACGGACACCTCTATGCCGGAGAGAAAGTGGCTGTTATTGGTGGAGGAAATTCCGGCCTGGAAGCAGTCCTGGATTTAGCCCGACTCGACTGTCAAATTTACCTGGTGGAGTTTCTTGACCATTTACCCGGGGATAAGGTGCTGGCAGACAGCGTAAGAGAAAATGACAGCATTGAAGTTTATACCTCTCATGGGGTAAATAAAATAGACGGCCATAATAAAGTGGAAAGCCTGAGGCTGGAACATGCTGAAAATGGTAAAAAGCTGGACCTGGAGGTTTCTGCTGTTTTTGTAGAAATTGGTCTGATTCCCAATAATGACTTTGTAGAAGACATGCTTGAGCTTAATGATCTGGGTGAAATAAAAATAAACAATAAGAATGAAACCAGCCTGGAGGGCATCTGGGCTGCCGGAGATGTTACCAGTATCAAAGATAAACAGGTTATTGTTGCTGCTGCCGAGGGGGCTAAGGCCGCTTTAAGAGTAAACGAAAATCTCTGCTAGTTATGTAGGTGAATTTACCATGAAAAAAGTTCAACTAAGATTTTATGGACCTCTTAGAGATTTTCTGTCCGAGGAACATTTAACCGGCAATTTACCCGGGCAATCCAAATTTTTTATCTATAAATTTCAGGGAAGGCAGACCACCCGGGATATAATAGAAGCTCAGAGGGTGCCCCATACAGCTGTAGATTTGATTCTGATTAGAGGAAAACCGGTTGATCTTAGCTATCTGGTGCAGTCAGGAGAATATCTCAGTATTTATCCAGCCTGGCGTAATTTCGAACTATCTCCTGAAGATAAATTAATACCCGTGCTGCCGGCGGAAACCAAATTTGTGTTGGATGCCCATCTGGGAAAACTGGCTTCTTACCTGAGAATGCTGGGCTTTGATACTCTTTACCGCAATGACTTTGACGATCCAGAACTGGCCAGCCTTGCCAGTGAAACCCCCCGGATACTTTTAACCCGGGATAGGGGCCTATTGATGCGGCGCCAGGTAAAGCTGGCCTATTTTGTCCGTTCAGATTATCCTGCAGTCCAGCTGGAAGAAGTGCTGGAGAGATTCGAACTGCTGGAAAGGATCCCAGAAATCAGGCGCTGTCCGGTTTGCAATAGGGCACTGGAAAAAGTCTCCAAGCAGGAAATCCTGGATCGCCTGGAACCTCTCACAAAAAAATATTACCAGAAGTTCAGCAGGTGCCCTGATTGCAATAAAATTTACTGGCAGGGAAGTCACTACAAACAATTAGAAGAACTGCTGCAAAAAATAGAGAAAAAAATTAAATTTATTAGTAAATAAAAAAAGGAATTTGCAAGTTTATATCTAATTAAATGAGTACAGGCCAAAAATCATGATTAGTTTGTGCGCGTAATCATTTTGTCCTGTTTTGCCTGACAGACCGGGCAGAACAGTAATTTGTGAATTAATAAGTTAATTGTCAAAATATTAGATATTTACAGTCACAACAAAACCGGGTCTGGAAGGGGGGATTCACTGGAGATAGCGGGAAGAATTTTACAGAATTCCAGATTGGATTAAGCAAAAAGAAAAGCAGTGCAGGCGATAGTTATTCTTCATTCTCTGGGAGCGGTGAAGAAAAAATTTTGTTCACCTGATAATCATGATTAATCTAATTAATTTTCTGGGAGGGTAAATAATATGGTGGATTTTGAAAAGCTGAGCAACAGTGTAATTAAAGGTAATAGAGAAGAGGTAGTGGAGTTAACTCAGGAGGCAGTTGATGAGGGAGTAAAGCCGAATGAGAT
>PWHA01000211.1 GCA_003554685.1 Halanaerobiaceae bacterium | reverse complement strand
GCTTTATAAATATTTTTTTCACTGCTATCCTGACAGTGGGGCCTGTAAGCCTGCTGCACGGCATGCAGTTCCCTCTGGCCTCAGATCTGGTAGCAGCAGACCAGATTAAATTCCCGGTGGGGAGAGTCTATCTCCTGGAAATAATCGGGACGATTCTGGGGGGTCTCTTTTTTACCTTTTATCTTGTTCCCAGATTTACCGCACTGCAGATAACCCTGGCTCTAATAATAACTCACCTTCTTCTCCTCAGTTATTTTTACTTCTATCATTATGCAGGGACCCGGGGAAAAGTGCTGATAATGGCCTATCTCGGACTGGCACTGCTGCTGGCAGTGAGCCTTCCCCTGCTGTCAGAGAACCTGCAGCAGATATCCTTCAGCTGGCTCTGGCCGGCCGGTGAAGTGGTGGAATACCATAATTCTCCCTATGGAAATATTTCGGTGCTGGAACGAGAGGGAGAGTACACAATTATTTATGATGGCAGCCCCCTGCTTTCCCTGCCGGTTCCCGATATTGCCGGCCTGCAGGATTACGCCTATCTGGCAGGTGCTGCTCATCCTGATCCCGAAAATGTTCTGGTAATCGGAGGGGGACTGGGTGGACTGCTGGACTATCTGCTGGATCACCCTCTGGAAAATTTAGTATATGCCGAACTGGATCCGGATCTGATTGAAATAACCGCCCGCTATACACCTCCCGAACTGTCAGATAAATTTACCGACCCCCGGCTGGAAATCAAAGCCCGGGATGGGCGGCTTTATTTAAGCCAAACCCCGAAAAATTTTGATCTGATTCTGCTGGGAGGAATAGATCTTGATACCCTGCAGGCTAATAGATTTTTTACCCGGGAATTTTTTGAGCTGGCTGCTGAAAAGCTTGCTGCAGAAGGAATGCTGGTCTTTACTGCCCCGGGGTCACTTACCTATCTGGGCGGAGAAATGGCTGATTTAAACAGCTCCCTTTATCAGACTGCTGACCAGGTTTTTTCTGAGGTTATGATGATACCGGGTGACAGAAATATTATTATTGCCGGCAATAACATTGACCTGCCGGATGCCGCTACTGCGGCCAACAGGCTGGAAGAACGGGGACTTTATGGCGGTATGTTTAATACTGCCTATCTGGAATACCGGTTTGATCCCCATCGCAGAGAAAACTTTACCGGAATCCTTACCGAAAGAGAAGCAGACATCAATCAAGATTTCCGGCCTATTGCCTTTTTCCATGGTCTGCGTTACTGGGGAAGAGCCTTTGCTCCTGAAACAATGGATCTTGTAAGGTCATTGTTTAACCTGCCTGCTGCTGTTTATCTCATTCTGGCTGCTGTTATTATCTTCCTCCTGCGCCATCTTCTTTTGATTTCTCCCGCTGCCGCTGCCAATAGGCTGACCTATGCCATCACGGGCAGCGGGGTAGCAGCCATGTCCTTCGATTTGCTGACCCTTTTCGCTTTTCAGGCACTTTATGGCTATATTTACCAGCTCAATGGACTCTTTATCGTAACCTTTATGGGGGGAATGTTTGCCGGAGGAAGATTTTCTCTAAAAGCTCTTGAAAACAGCCCTAAAGATTCATTGTTTCTCTTTCTCAAGCTAGAAATAATGATAATTATTTTACTGCCGGGATTTGGCGGCCTGATCTATCTGCTGAGAGAAATGATGACCCTGGCCCAGGCTGAAAGAATCAGCATAGTTTTACTGGCAGCCTTTGCCCTGCTGGCTGGAGGTACTGTGGGAGCTCAGTTTCCCCTGGCGGTCAATATATTTTCCGGGGATGAAGGAAAATCCGCCGGTCAGGCGGCCGGCCGTTTTTATGCTGCAGATCTGCTGGGCGGGTGGTTTGGAGGCCTGACAGTGGGACTGCTTCTGTTTCCCCTGCTGGGTCTGGCAGCAACCCTGCTGCTGCTGATGGCCCTCAAATTGAGCAGCCTGCTTCTGCTGCACTACTCCCGCAGCCTGCCCGGTTAATATGCCAGCTGCTTCATGTTCTCTTCTGCCGTAAAAAGAGGTCAAAACGAAAAAAATAAAAAGGCCATTCCCTTCAGAGCCGCGGTATAAAGACCGGGTGCTGGCGGGGATGGCCTCAATTCTTGTCTAAGGGTGTTGATATATTATCTCATTTTATTAGGTGTTGATATATTATCATATTATATTAACTGAACAAATAGAGCTTAATACCCTTTTTATTCTTGAGCTCATTCATGGCCGAATCTATTCTCCTGACAAAGAAGTCATAATCTTCTCCCGGACGAAGGGCAGTAATACCAAAATTACAGGTTATCCTGCCTGCTTTCTCAAAATTTTTAATTGGTTCCTTTGATTAAATTAAGAACTTTTTCAGGTGAAATCATAAAACTTCAGAATGTTTAAAATTTCCTTCACATTTGCCTGATATAATGACAATAAATTCAAATATAAATAGCAATCTATCAGGAATTCAGTTTCTATTCAAATTTTTCGCCAGTTCAATGGTTAAATCAGCTAAAAAATTATAAGTTTAGCGGAAAATCTCAACAAATTAAATCTGCTGGAAAATTAATCTCCCAGGCCGTAAACCTGCCCGGGAGCCAGATACCGGGGAAATCTTTCCAGTAAATCCCTGCGAAGAAGATAACAGAAGTGACAGGCATCAGCATATCCCTGCAGCGGTTCAAAACCGTACTCCCGGGCCAGCTGAGCCGGTCCCCCCTCAATCAATGGCTGGCAGATCGGATGGTCCCGGGCCTGATAGTTAAGCAAAATTTCTGCCAGCGGTTCCTCCGTCATATTGCCAATACTTAAGCCCTGACAGATATGAACATTCCCATAGGTATCCAGGTGAACCCGACCTGGATTTTCCAGTTCCTCTGCCGGGCATTCCTTAAAAACCTGCCAGTCTTTCTGAGGCAGATCTGCTGCAAATTTTTCCACAGCCCGACCCCGCAGCAGGGTACTGCCTCCTACCACCGGTACCCCTTTAAATTTTTGATTTTCTTCACCACCGGCTTCCTCTGAAACAATTGGCTCTTCAATCTCTATTACTCCGGCCGGAATCTTTAATTTTTCCGCAGCCTCCAGAGCCCTAGTGGCAGGATTATCACTTTCTTCTCCATAGTGCAGCGAATCATTGCTTATACTGAGATCAGCAATTCCCAGCTTTTGAAAGGGCTCCAGCCAGATTTCAGCATCCGCCGTTGAAACAGCAAAATAGCCGTTGGTCACGATGCCAATTTTAAATCCCATTTCTGCTGCCTGCCGGGCAGCCCGCAGCAGAAGAGGATAATAGAGAAAGGGTTCTCCACCTTCAAAATAAATGATCTCCAGGCTGTCAACTTTTTTAGCTTCCTGCAGGACTTTGTCAATCTGGCTAAAGGTAAAGGTCCCCCGGGCCCGGGGACTGCTGTAGACAAAACAGTGGTCACATTCGAAATTACAGCTGTAGGTCAGGAACAGATGAAGGCCGGTAATCATCCCGCTAACCTCCTTATTGTCTTTGAACTCAGTATCTCACTATACCTATTGTCATTGAACTCAGTATAACAGAAACTGCAAATTTTTTCACCACCAACTGAAGCAGTTTTCCCTCTGATTTTTTTGATTTGATAATTAAAAACAAGAAACAAAAATAAAAACCAAAAATAAGAACCGGCGGAGAATTAAATTACTAAAAAACCTTCTCTGCCGGCTGTTAGCGATATTTATCTTGAATTAGCTCTATACTGCTTAATTAACTGCCTTTGGTTTCACCTTTCAGCAGTTATTTATTCTTCCTCACCTACTTCAAACTGGTCTTTAAACTCTTCATAACCCTCCTCTTCCAACTCGTCAACCGGAACAAAACGCAGGGCTGCAGAATTAATACAGTATCTCAAGCCGGTTGGTTCAGGACCATCTTCAAAAACATGGCCCAGATGAGAGTCAGCTTCCTGGCTTTTAACCTCGGTCCTGGTCATGAAAAAGCTGCGGTCCTCTTTTTCTACAATGTTTTCTGCAACCAGCGGCCGGGTAAACCTGGGCCAGCCGGTACCGGAATCAAATTTATCTCGGGAGCTAAAGAGCGGCTCGCCGGAGACAATATCAACATAAATTCCGGCTTCCTTATGATCCCAGAACTCATTATTAAAGGCTGGCTCGGTAGCCCCTTCCTGAGTCACCCGGTACTGCAGCGGAGTTAATTTTTCCCTTAGATCTTGATTTTCTTCTGAGTCAG
>PWHA01000075.1 GCA_003554685.1 Halanaerobiaceae bacterium | reverse complement strand
TGGAACCGGATGAGGAAAAAGCCGCTCAGAAGTGGGGAGAAATATCTGAGAAAGTCTGGGAGGATAAAGGAATAATTCCTCTGTGGAGCAACTATCAGCATATGGCTCACCGCGATAATGTAACAGGTTTAATTTTATCGGAGCATGGTCTCCCCTATATGAATGATGTCAGGGTTGAATAATGATAATTAAATTTTTGTTTTTCTGCCGCCCCGGATTACTCCGGGGCTGTTTTATTTTTGGTTTTTCTCGAAACCCTATAAATTCCAGGAAGAAGCATTATAGAAGTGAGTTTTAACAAAATTAAAGAACTGATGTAGGGAAAGGTAAAGGCAGGAAAACCGGGATTAAAATCAACCGCCAGCATCTGAGGTAAATAGATTACCACGCCTGTTATTGAAACAAGAGGCAGTCAAAAGGATTAGCCAGCCCAGCATCAGGTTATTATATCGGGCAAAAACGCTTATGTAACCGGCCAGACAGAGACCGGCGGGAGCGGTGAAGATGGATAGGGTCGGCAGAGACGGTTTTTTGGGTTCGCCCAGCCAGAAAAGATACTGACCAACCAGAAAACGTTCGAAAACAGGTGCGCTGACACTGGCCACAACTATTCCAACATATACGATAAAATAGCTGAGAAAAACCTGTTCGAGGGAATATTTGGCAGAAATTTCAATGGAAACAGCACTGCCAGCATAAGGTGGAGGACAATTCCTCCATACCAGATCGCTACAGCCAGAAGATAGGAGATATCCAGCAGATAACTGGACAGTATTATTACTGCCATGGAAAAAGTTAAACTTGTGCTGGCTTTTAAGGGGTCTTTCAGGTCCTCTCTGATTCCCTGAAAATCAAAGTACAATCTGCCAACCAGCAATATTCCGATGAGCAGGGATAAAAAACCGGTAAAATAGCGGTGCTGGCTGCCATAGGGCTCAATTAGTTCCCCAGCCCGGCCAGTCCCAGCATTAAACCCGCAATCGGAAGCGGTATATAGTGAAAAAATTCCCCTGACATGATTAACCCCCTGTATTATTTTATTTTATCTTATAACAACTATAAGATTTGATTATCTGGCTGTAAAAAAATATAAACACGTCTATATTAATTTCACCAGATTGCTCTAATTTATTAAGAAAAAATGACTCTTCTCCAGAACAGTAGCAAAAGACGCAATATATTCTGAAAAGATATTGCAACTTATACCTCTAATTGCTGGAGTTTATAAAGATTTAAAAGTTGGCAGCACCTACTTGCTCTACTTTTTACAAATCAAGATGTTAATAATATGCCTCAGTGTGATACATTATAGGTAGTTTCCACCAGCTGAAGTGGAGAAGAACCAAAAAAGCAATCGTCAGTTTTGCTCTTGTTTTAAGCCTGGTCTTTCTGGGATTTGCCGGACAGGCTGAGGCTCAACCGTAATATATAACAGACTGGAACTGGACTGCTGACTGGCGCAGTAAAATCCCGGCTGCCGTTAAAGCAGCCGGGATTATTATTTCATATCCTATCAACCTGCCGTTATTTCCAGCCTGTTCATTAGAGCTGCGGGCATGCTAACCCTGATAGCAACTGCCACTACAACCTTAAAAATATCCCCGGGTATAAAGGGAAAGACTCCGGCTGAAAGCGCCTGGACAGGGCTGAAATCCCAGAAGGCCACCATGAAACTGGCCCCCAGAACATATATCAATATCATTCCGATAGAAGCAGAAACCGCATCTATCTTCAAATTGCCTCCTGACATTTTACCTATAACATAGGCCGCCAGGGGAAAGGCCATGAGATAACCTCCGGTGGGCGAAAATAAAACTCCGACACCGGCAGTGCCCCCAGCAAAAACCGGCAGCCCAACCAGACCCAGCGCGAGATAAATAATCTGGCTGAGAAATCCAGCTTTAGCTCCCAGCAGCATACCGGACAGAACCACAAACAGATTTTGCAGTGTAACAGGCACAGGGCTTATGGGCAGAGGAATCATGATGTAAGCCCCTATAGCGGTCAGAGCAGCCATTAGCGCGGAAAATATGAGCAGACGGGGATTTCGACCAGAAAGGGAACTGGAACTCTTCATAATAAGTATATTCCCTCCTGATTGTCTGTCTATTATATATTGGATATTATAAATATGGTGTGATATATACTCTCACCTCTGCAGAGAGCACTGTAGTGGAATTCACGATTTAAATGATATCATGGTATTCTACTTCTGGCAAATTTTTTTCTCAGTTCTGCTCTGGAGGATCGATATTCTTCATCTCTGCGGCATAATCACGCCCCAGAAAATAATTGAGCCAGGATGAAGTCTGCTTGAGGTCCCAGTTCACAGGGGGCATATACTTGAGGGCCTTCTCCTCCAGCTCGTCCTGCCCATAGGGTTTAAGCCTTCTGTACATTCTCACATATATACACTTTTTCTCTTCAGGATAGACCTCACACCAGCCATCTTTGCTGCCTCCACAGGCTCCATTACGCTGATTTTTGGGGCACTGAGACATGGGGCAGAGATAGGCGATATCCGGCAGAGCACAGTCCCCGCACTGCAGGCAGTCATTGCTTATGGTTTTAATAACTCTTTCCATAAATTCCAGCGGGTCTTCAGCCCAGCTCTCATCAATAACCTGACAGATCTTCTGAGAGGGACGGAAAAATACACCACCCGGATCGAAAAACAGACTGTGGACAACCCGGAAAATTCTGTGGCCCACTGTCTTTTTACCCTTTTCCGTCCGGGGAGAAAGCTCTTCCGTGTTCAATCCTGTCTTCTCATCCCGGCGGAAAAGATAAAAACCATCTTCCTGAGGATAGTCAAACTCAGGCACATAACGCCGCCAATTATCTTCCAGCTCCTGGCCCTTCTCCACTATATACTGAATATCTTCATATTCCAGGCCATGACCGCCCAGATGTACACCGGCAAACCCCATGCCCTTAATCATAGCATACATTTTGGCAGCCCGGTCCAGGCTGGCCTGATGACCGTTATCATCAGCTTCTCTTTCTTCAGCAAGTTTCTCCAGGAGGTCATCTGTAACCACACAGCCTGGTATATTATTGTTGTTCATGGCTCTGCCCGGCCCGTAAGTCAGCACGTAAATATTTCCTATGACGGGAATATCAAAATCACGCCAGCGCAAAAACTGCAGCAGTTCATGAAATTTTCTCATATCATAACCCAGCTGGGGAATTATGAATTCAGCTCCAGCTCTGATTTTCTTTTCCAGTTTATAATACTGGAACATGAGCTCCGATTCCAGCCGTTTGAAAGGAGAAACTCCGCAGCCTGTGAAAAAGTTGGTGGCCTGCAGCTCGACAGGATTGCCAAAGGCATCTTTATATTCCAGACCATCATTTAGCTCGGAAATTAATTTCAGTGTCTGAACAGCGTCGAGATCAAATACCGGCCTGGAGATTCCCTGATATCCACTCACCAGATAATCTCCGGTCACCACCAGCAGATTCTCAACCTCTTCTCTTTCCAGAGAATATAGAAAACTCTCCATCTCATTCCGGCTTTTATCCTTACAGGTGAAGTGCACCAGAGGATCTATTCCCATCTCGTTTAACTTCATGCCAATATATTCAGCAGAAATGGCCGGATTACCGCCGGGGTTGTCTGTTAAAGTGATGCCATCGACCTTATCTTCCTCCGCAGCATCCCGGGCCCGACGAAATATAGCTTCGATATTATCCTCTTTAGCCCCCCGACCGGGAACAAGCTCCCAGGTTACAGTAAAATATTTTTCATTTTTTATGGATTTGGTTAGGTCATGGACGGACATTAATTATCAATCCCCCTGAAAGAGATGACAGTAGATAAAACATCTATTATATGCCACCTGCAGCTGTCAGAACTGCTTTACCAGTAAAAATATAATGTTATAGCCTCACACTTTTATTTTATACTAAATTTATTAATTTTGTCAATATTATATTTAGAGATCTGCATATTCAAATATTAAAATATATTTAGCTTCAGCCACAAATAATATCAGGAATAGCCTCATAAAGTTCTGTGCAGGTCCAGGTAATATATGGCGCTTTCCCTACATAGACAGGCATACAGGTCGGTGCGGGACTTTAGTATTTTTGTAAGCTTGATTTATTAGCATTAATAGTTTAATATTGTAAATAATAGCATTAATAAAAATCAAATTAAGATCCATGTGAATTATGATGGAAACAGGACAGCAGAGAAAGGTGGT
>PWHA01000341.1 GCA_003554685.1 Halanaerobiaceae bacterium | reverse complement strand
TTATTCTTTTACTCCTTATCTTATGTTTATCAAATGTTTATCATATGTTTATCATAACTTAAATTTTCTTTTCTATCAATCAATTCTGCAGAAAATAAAAAAACTGCCCTGAGAAATCCAGGCAGCCGGTGATGTTGCCGATATCAGGGATAAGCAGATTATAATTGCCGCTGCTGAAGGGGCTAAAGCTGCCCTCCGGGTCAGAGAAGTTTTAGATTGATTCTTTAGATAATCTGATTCCGGTTACTGCAACCTTCATTTTCCCTGCTCCTTCCGCTTCGCCAGAATTCCATGTTCTTATCAGAGCTTTATAATAATTATATTTCATTACTCAAATTAATAAAGCTTTAGTTCATATTCAGGTAAAAATTTTAATGTCAGGAAAAACAGCAGAAACTCATTTGGGATCTTTTCTGTCTTTATTATACACCATTATTTGCTTTTTAACCATTATCTTTTCCCCAGGCTGATAGCAAAATCCAAAAAGAAGCTATAAATTTTAAAAACTCTTCAATAATGCCGCATCGGCAATTATAGACCCCCGCAATAAGAAAGCCGGCAGGTCTGGCCCCGGGAAAAATAAACTCCAGCTGTTTTCACTGGCCATTCCCGAGTTGGAATTTTCAATTTCCACCTTCACTTTCTTATTTTAAGTTTAATTCCGATCTCAATATCATTTTCTCCGTTATCAGAGCTATAGAGATAACCGCAATAAATGCCAGCATAGCCCTATAAAAGGCAAATTTCAGTCCCAGAAATTGAATTTCCACTCCAATCTGGGGCATCTTTAGTGATGCCCAGGCTCCTAAAAAACCACCACATTAGAAATCCTGGCCCCCTTTTTCAGCATTTCGGCTGCTACTGGAAAGGCAATAAATAGCGGTCCGGTGGGCAGTGTTCCCAGAAAGAGGGAAAGCAAAATGCCCTTCCAGCCCGAGGTTTTTCCTAAATAATTTTTTACCATATCTTCTGGAATCCAGACATCAGCCAGCCCCATCAATACCAGCACCGGAGGAAAAATAAGCGCTATTTCAATACTGTAATTCTTCATGACTTCGACACTTACAGCACTTTGTTCCGGGAAGAAGTAGCGCATTAAGATTAAAATAATGGCTGTTAACCCCAGAAATAAGACCAGTTTTTTAAAGTTACCTGCCATAGTCTCCTGCTTCATTTTCTATTCCCCCTACATTAAAAATCCAATAATCAAAGCTATGATTATTGCAAAGAAAAAAGCCAGCAAATTACGCCAGAAGGTGATTTTTTTGCCCAGAAGTTTAATTTCCAGAGGCATAGTTACAATTCCAACCATGGTTAGAGTGGTCAAAAAAGCTGCTATTGTGGTATAAGAAGCCCCTGAATTTATCAGCGACCCTGCCAGCGGCAGGGCAATTAAATTGGGAATCATACTGATAGTACCGAGCAGAGCAGCAGCCCCCACCTGATAAACTGTCATCTCTCCTCCAAGATATCTTTCGATAACCTCAGGGGGAACAAAACTTAAAATAATTCCAATTAAAACAATGATTCCAATCATCCAGGGCGCCAGTTTCAGGCCCTTCATCAAAGCAAGTTTAAGAGCTCTGAAGGTCTCCCGGGCAGATCTCCTAAATGAATACACTAAAAAACCTATAGCAATAACATTTATAATTAAAGCAACAATCATATTGCTTCCCCCTAACCTCTAAAATCATCTTTGTCTTCAAGTCATACCAAAAAACCAGAACTACAGCTGAAAAACAGTGAGGCGACAATACCAGCCAGATTAGCACCCAGACCTGTATCCTACCCTGCCAGTATATTATACTCTTTACCCCTAAAAATAACAGTGAGATTTATCACACTAAAGACAGGCATTAAAAACTATATCTGCCAAAAAAACAAACCGGGATATTTAATCCCGGCTCAATTCTAAAATATAATCTGCATATCTTCTAAAACTCTGGCTTAATTTACCACATAACTAGTATCCCTGTTAACAAAGTAGTTTCTCAATTACTCCGCCAGCAGTAGGGGAGACTTTTTCAGAGTTTCCTCTGAAAACTCGGCATAATGAAACGTCAAAATAACATTTTTCTGCTAATAAATAGTTATTTGCTGCCCTGCAAAATATAAAGGGACTTAGATATTCCATCTATCTCCGGTTTTAACCCTATCTCGGTTACCAGTTTTGACAGTTCCTCCGGACTATAAAAGTTTGCCGGCTCTCCAGCCAGACTCTCAGCTCCTGAAATAAATCTGGTTAACAGGGTCTCCGGATCAAATTCCATAATATACAGCTTTCCCCCAGGTTTTAATACCCGTTTAAGTTCCCTGATAGTTTCATCCACCTTAGTAAAATGATGGAGGGCATCTGCTACAACTATATAATCAAAAGTATCATCGGGGAGCGGTAAGTTATCACCCCTGGCATTGATATATTTGACTTTTTGTTTTCTTTCTTTTCTTTTAGCCCTGACCAGCATCTCTTCTGAACTGTCAACCAGAGTGACCTTCACATTTTCTGGAAGGTAATCCAGCAGTTGACCGGTACCTCCACCCAGATCCAGCAGTTTATCACCGGCAGCAGGCTCAATTCTTTCCATCAGCTGTTTTAATGAACCTCCATGACCAACTACTTTCATTGCTAAATCGTAAAAAGGAGCTGCCCACTTAAAAAAATCCATATCATTCACCACCTTTAAAGTAACAGCCTTATATGCTCATCTGTCTTATATTCTCCTCTGTTCACTTAATAGTGTAATATAATTATCCAAGTTATTCTGTTAAACTCAAACACTCGAGCTTATTTCCTGAAACCGGGCAGCATTATAGAAGCATTTCCCAGCAGCAATTCTATAAAAGTTTGTCTTTAAAAGTTTGTCTTTTTTACATAAAGATTCACAATGGATTAAAATTCATCTGCAGCTAGAATCAAGTCAGAAAATAAATCTGAAGGTTACTCCCGGTAGAAAACTCTGCAGGCCAGAATTGCCTTTTTCATAGTTATATTCCTCCTAAATTTAGCTGAATTATAATTATTTTTCCCGTAAGATTATTTTTCCCGGTTGAACAGGCCTATAACAGTGAATTTTTAGAAAAATATAATCCTGAGAAAAGGATTTTTCTCTTTAATGCAGAATAATAACTTACACAGGAAGCTAAAAATTTGATTGCTGAGCCTGGCTGCTATCAGAAAATTTATCTGGTTTTATCTAAAACTAAATATATCTTTAATCAGATAAAATCAAATAACTTTAGTTGTCATTTATTTACATTATCATTCCAATCCCTGGTTCAAATACTTATTCCAGAATACTCCAGCTCAACCCAACCCCGAATTAATTTTCTGCATTTGAGATGCCCTGACAGATATATTTCTTCTTTTCTGTGATTTATATCATAGTAATGGAAATCTTTTATGGCTATAATCTTTAGTAGATTAATCATATTGCTGAACTTAGCTGGTATTATTGTACATTCTTACATCAAAAATATCAACAGGAGGTTATCAAATTATGAGTGAAATGTTTTGCTATCAGTGTCAGGAAACCGCCAAAAATTACGGCTGTGACGTGCGGGGAGTCTGCGGTAAATCTGCCGAAGTTGCCAATCTTCAGGACCTGCTGGTCCATCTGCTCAAGGGAGTTTCCTTTTATGCCGAAAAAATAAGAGAGCTGGATGGAGAGGTTTCCGATGAGGTAAATGTCTTCATCATGGAGGGCCTCTTTGCTACTGTTACCAACGTCAACTTTTCTGCCGATGACTTTGAAGACTGGATTGATGATGCCCTGGAAATTAGAAGCAGGGTTGCCGGGAAATTTCAGAAGCTTCATCAGCAGAAAAAGGGAGAAGAATTTTCTGGTGAGCTTCCCGACGCTGTCACCTGGAAGCCGGAATCACCGCAGGATATAGCAGCTAAAAGTCAGGAAGTCGGCGTTCTGGAAACCGAAAACGAAGATGTTCGCTCTTTAAGAGAACTTGTAATCTACGGTCTTAAAGGTATAGCCGCCTATGCCGATCATGCCTATATTCTGGAGCATGAGGATGAGGAAATCTATAAATTCATGCAGAAGGGGCTGGCAGCCACCCTGGATGATAGTCTGGATGCCGATGAATTAACCGGACTGGTGCTGGAATGCGGTGACTGTGCCGTAACCACCATGGCCCTGCTGGATGAAGCCAATACCTCCGCTTACGGCCATCCCGAGCCCACCGAAGTTGATCTGGGA
>PWHA01000258.1 GCA_003554685.1 Halanaerobiaceae bacterium | reverse complement strand
TGGGGGTTTTTAATTGATAAAGGCAATAATGTTTGATTTTGACGGGGTAATTGTTGAATCAGCAAACATCAAAACCCAGGCGTTTCGTGAAATGTTTCAAGGGTACCCGGAACATATTGACTCTATAGTTAACTACCACATTAAAAATATGGGACTATCCAGATATGAAAAGTTTAGACATATTTATGAAAAAATCTTATGTTTGCCTTTAAGCAAAGAACATGAAACCAAGCTGGGCGAAGAATTTTCCAAGATAGTATTGAATAAAGTATTAAATGCCCCATTTGTTCCCGGTGCTTTGGAATTTTTAAGTAATTATTATAGGTATTATTACTTTTTCCTGGTTTCTGGTACTCCCAAGCATGAATTATTAAAAATAGCTAAAGAAAAAAATATAAACAAATTTTTTCAAGAAGTACATGGTTCCCCTCCTGGGAAAAGTGAAATTGTTAAAGATATACTTAGGCGTTTCAAGTTGCTGTCTTCTGAAGTGTTGTTTGTCGGGGATGCAGAATCAGATTATAATACAGCGCAATCAAATGAGTTGATGTTTGTTGCCAGAAAGTCATCGGAAACAACTATAGATTTAATTGAGAAAAGCAATTATTGGATAGAGGATCTTCAAGATTTACAAACTGCATTACTGGAATTATAATTGCATGGGTTAATTTGTCGAAAACTAGTACTTACTCTCTCACTCAACCTTAAAGACAACCTACAATTTGGCCCTTTGGCAAGGCGGCGGATCTTGCCCATGCCAAAAATGTAGTCGTCGGTAGCATAAAGCTTGTAAAGCTCAATATATTTATAGGTCAGCTTCTTGGAAAACCCGGTTATCTGGCGTACCGCCAACGCAGGCATTCCGCCTTCAACCAAGTAGACCACCTTAAGGCTTACCCCCCCCCTTCGCTGTCGGCTACAGCGATATAAGTAACTTGGCCGGGCCGCTCTTTTTTGACCCTGTACTGCTTGGTCAGTTCCCCTAAATTCATGCAGAAATCTTTTAGCCGCCGCCAGGGTGTAGCCGTGCCTCTCCATCAACAGGTTGATGAAACCGCCATAGCTGCTATAAGCTTCACGGGACCCTAAGGGCCACAAAAGCTTTTCAGCGACCTTTTTTTGCACCGCTTCGTCTTTTTCAAGTTGCCGCCATAATTGAAGTCTTAGTTATTTTTTCACGAAAACTAGCATAATTACAAAAAATATTTTGACAAATAACCCCGACCATCTATCATAGGTCCCGGTTAGCTTTTGCTTGGCTTAACAGGGTCTCTGTTTGGATCTAACCGATATCAAAGGAGGTAATGACAATCAAAGAGATAATCAGCAATTATCTTGGCAAATTTGTTGCCCTGGAGCCATGCTATAAAAAAAGAGGGGGTAACTCAGTTTGCTTATATACCAGGGACGGTGAATTATATGAGGTAGAAAGAAGAATGCTTTCAATGCTAAATAGTATAGCTGCCTGTTACAATGCAAACCTGGCATTACTGCGTAAGAACTATGGTCTATATCTTGCCTGCAGATAGAATGTGCCCCTGCTTTTTCACCGGACCTGGACCTGGTGCCGATTAAAATGCGCCGGCCGGAATGTGAAAACGACGGTGCCACCGGTTACTTTAATCGCAATGCTGTTACTGCAGTAACCACTGCTGAAGTTTTTGCCGACCAGGACTTAATTAGCTGTTATATCCACCTTAAAGGCGGACACAGCATTCCCAGCCTTTTTTCTGAAAAGAATACCAGGCTAAGGTTAAATACCGGCAGCCTGGCCCTGGACCGTTTTATGGCATTGCAAAACAGCAGCAATACAAGCGATCTTCTGCCGGCTGTTTTAGACGGGCTCCATAAGCAAGAAAACGGAAATAAGTTTCTGGGCGAGTTAATCAGCTTGATTCTTAAAGCTGGCTTCAGGGAATAGCTGTAATACAAGCACTCAATAAAATGCAAACAGGGCCCCTTTTAGATCTTCCGCCATTATTAATTTCAGATGCATTACTTTTAAAAGCAGCAATAAGCTTGTTTTTCAATTATTGCTTGACAAAGCAATATAAAAACCATATTATAGTTCACAAGGTGAACATCACTTTTTATAAACCCTGTATTTTAACCGTATTTCAATGTTTGCCATCCTTATTAGCCAGGCAGGAGTATTAATGGAACATGAATACGAGGTGCTGACCCACCTGCAGGAAAATGAAATAACCACCCAGCGCAAGATCTCTAAGCGCACCGGCCTCTCTTTGGGGGCGGTAAATCTGTTATTGAAAAAAATGGTCCGCAAAGGCCTGGTTAAAGTCGAAAAGCTTAGCGCTCGCTCTGTGCGCTATATATTAACTCCCAAGGGTATGCAGGAAAAATCGCGCCTTACTTACCAGTACATCCGTAAATCCTATAAACAGATCCTTAAAATCAACCATGCTGTTGATGAAATTATCAGGCAGTGGGAGCCTGATAAAAATGGTTTTCCTGTTATTTTATATGGCCCGGCAGATGAAATCAGGGAGATTCTCACCCATCACCTGGAGCAAAAAGGTGTTTATTTTGAATATTGTGATCAAAATTCAATACAGCGGTATTCGGAGGCGGATAAAAAGCTGGTTCTGACCTGGCGGGAAGAAGAAGATAAGGCCATGCCTGGCTGCTTTAAAGCACTTAACATTATGGCTATGCTTTAAGGTATATTTCTTCGCCCTACGGGTTTTTACACTAAATATTTGCAGGGACCGGATAATAAAAATTCAAACAGGTACTTGCTGATGTGCGTACAAGCTTCCCGGCAAAGAGGGGATTAGTTATGTACTGAAGACAATACGGCCGGGAATGGGAGATTGCTGCAAAAAAGAGGAAAGAACTCCTGCTGGTTTGAAAAGTAAAGGAGCACTAATTAATGACTAAAAAGATATGCGTCATCGGAGGCGGGCGCTGGGGCCAGAACCATATCCGGACCCTGGACCAGATGGGTAACCTGGCCGGCATCGTCGAATCCGAACCGAAAAGGTTGGAGGAGCTGTTAACCGATTTTCAGGTCCAGGGCTTTACAGATGTCGATGAGGCCCTGGAAACCGGTTTCGACGGCTATATCATCGCCAGCCCGGCAGAGACCCACTACCCGATCGGCAAAAAACTTCTAGAAAAGGGCTGCAGCGTGCTGCTTGAAAAACCGATGACTCTTTCTTCCAGGCACTCCAAAGAGCTGATCGAGATTGCCAGAAAAACCAGGGCCAGGCTCATGGTCGGCCACCTGTTACTGTTCCACCCGGCGATCCGGAAAATAAAAGAGATTATTGAAAGCGGCAAATTAGGCCGCCTTTTCTATATCTATTCCAACCGCATGAACCTGGGCACGGTCAGGACCGAGGAAAATGTATTCTGGTCTTTTGCTCCCCATGATATAGCGGTGATCAACTACCTGGTTGGAGCAAAGGCCCTTTCTATTGAAGCCAAGGGGGCCAAGTTCATCCAGGATCAGATCTATGATGTGACCATGGCCCAGTTTGCCTACCCGGGCAACGTGCATGCCCATATTTACGTTTCCTGGCTTCATCCTTTTAAGGAACAGCGCCTGGTAGTGGTCGGCAGCAGGGCCATGATCTCTTTTGATGATTCCTCGGCAGAGAAGAATATCCTCTACTATGACAAGCGCATTGACTGGGTTGACGAAAAACCGATCAAGTATGAAAATCCCGATGAAATTATCGATTACGAGCGAAAGATGCCCTTGACTGAAGAGCTGAAATACTTTCTCGAGAACCTGGATAAAACAATTGAAATCGCCAGCGGTGAAACCGGGCACGAGGTGATCGAAATCTTGGAAAAGGTCCAGGAGATCATCTCCAGCGACAGCAAAGGTGGGATAAGCTGATGACCGGTTACTTTGTCCATGAGAGCAGCTATGTCGATGAAGATGTTATAATCGGTGCGGAGACGAAGATATGGCACTTCTGCCACGTGCAAAAGGGAGCCCGGATCGGGGAAAAATGTACTCTGGGGCAAAACGTGAACGTGGCCAACAACGTTAAGATCGGAAGCTATGTTAAAGTCCAGAATAACGTCTCCATCTATGAAGGGGTGGAGCTGGAAGACTATGTTTTCTGCGGGCCCTCGATGGTCTTTACCAATATTTTGACCCCGCGCAGCAAGTACCTGAAAGGTAGGGAAAACTATTTAAAAACTATTGTTAAATACGGGGCCACGATCGGGGCCAATGCCACCG
>PWHA01000221.1 GCA_003554685.1 Halanaerobiaceae bacterium | reverse complement strand
ATTCCTACTATCAGGAACCGGGGGATTATACCGATGAATGGGGGATAGGCTGGCGCTCTGTTCAGTATCAAACAGCTTATGGAGAGGGTAGATATACCGAGGTAGTTGACCACCCTTTAGCCAATGATGAGGCAGTTGAAAGTTATCAAAGTCCTGATCCGGAAAGGCCTGAGCTTTATCTGGAGGCCCGGAAAACTCTTGATAAGTTTCAGGAAGACTATTATATCTGCGGTGGAGTGGTAACCACAATTTTTGAAACTGCCTGGGCCTTGAGAGGCCTGGATCGTTTATTACTGGATCTGCTGGAAAAACCAGAACTGACCGAAAAGATTTTAGATATTCCCTTTAAGTATCATCTGACAGTTGCCAGAAAGCTTGCAAAAATGGGAGCTGACATGATCTGGCTGGGAGATGATGTTGGCATGCAAAATTCCATGCTGATTTCTCCCGATACCTGGAGAAAATTTCTCAAACCCCGGATGGCCAGATTAATCAGGGAAATCAAGGAGATAAACCCTGATCTTAAAGTTGCCTATCATTCTGACGGAGATATTTACCCCATTATTCCTGACCTGATTGAGATTGGCCTGGATGTCCTCAATCCTATTCAGCCCAAATCACTTGATCCGGAAGAGCTTAACCGGGAATTTGGAGATCAGCTCTGCTTCTGGGGAACAATTGATGAACAGCAGACCCTGCCCTTTGGTTCCCCTGATGATGTTAGAGATGAAGTGAGAAACCGCCTTAAGACCATCGGCAAAAATGGCGGTTTAATCATCGGACCCACCCATCATCTCCAGCTTGATACTCCTCTGGAAAACTTCTGGGCTATGATTGATACGATTAAAAACACACCACCTGGTTAAGCAGACCTGGAAATGATTGGAGTTTTGAATCCCTCTTTTAACTTAAAAATCTAACGTTTTATTTTCATGTCTTTTTGTGCTCCAAAGGGAGCATGGGAGTTTACCTAAACAAAAATTTAGATATCGAGGAGGAAGAATATAATGAAATACAGAAAATTAGGCAAAACAGATTTTGAAGTTTCGGAGGTTTCCTTCGGGGCTTGGGCCATTGGTGGTTCCTGGGGCTCTGTTGATGATGAGGCCAGCAGGCAGGCTCTGCAGGAAGCAGTCAGGCAGGGAATGAATTTTTTCGACACAGCTGATGTCTATGGAGATGGTCGCAGTGAAAGACTGGTTGGAGAACTAAAAAAGCAGACAGACAGTAAAATTTATATTGCAACCAAAGCCGGCAGAAGACTGGACCCCCATCGGGCTGAAGGTTATAACAGAGAAAATCTGACTGCTTTTGTAGAGAGAAGTTTAAAAAATTTAGAAGTTGAAAAGATTGACCTCCTACAGCTTCACTGTCCGCCTACAGAGGTCTTTTATAACGAAGAGGTTTTTGAAGTTCTGGAGGATTTTGTTGATCAGGGCAAAATCAGCAATTATGGTGTCAGCGTTGAAAAAGTAGAGGAAGCACTAAAATCGCTCGATTATGATAATCTGGCCAGTGTAATGATAATCTACAATATGTTCAGACAGAAACCAGCAGATGAGTTTTTTGCCAGAGCCAAAGAAAAGGATGTAGGAATAATTGTCAGAGTGCCTCTGGCCAGCGGATTATTAACCGGGAAATTTTCCCGGGATACTGAATTTCCTGAGGACGATCACCGCAATTTTAACCGGCAGGGAGAGGCCTTTGATAAAGGAGAAACCTTTTCCGGGGTTGATTTTGAAAAGGGGTTGGAGGCCGTTGAGAAGTTAAAAAAGATTAAACCAGAGGGCCTGACAATGGCGCAGTTTGCCCTGAAGTGGATTTTAATGGACGAGGCTGTCAGCTGTGTAATCCCGGGAGCAAAGAATTCCGAACAGGTGAGTGATAATGCAAAGACTTCTGAAGCTCCACCCCTATCGGATGAAGTTATGGAAGAGGTTGATAGAATTTATGATGAATATATCAGAGAAGATATTCATCATCTCTGGTAAAACTATCAGTATCAACTTATTAACTTTTTTATAATAACATCAATATTTCCGGCTGTCACAGCCCGGGATAGGGTAATAATGATATCAATCCACCTGTATAATAATATAAATCTGTTGATATTAAGTTCGGTTTTTAAAGAGTCGGAATTAAGTTTTTCTCAAGATATGCATTTTAAAAATCAATTTACCTCAAAAAATTTTAGGCCATATTTTCAGTCTAAAAAAGCGGATAAATTTCTGGTTTTATGGCAGGAGGAATAATCACATGTTAAACATAATTGGTCTTGATATAGGTACCAGCGGGGTTAAAGGTCTATTGGTATCAGAACAGGGCGAAGTTTTAATAGAGGCTCGTTCCGGTTATCAGGTAGCCAATCCCCGGGCCGGCTGGGCCGAGCAGGATCCCGGGGATTGGTGGCAGGCAACCGTGGAAGTTCTCCAGAAATTGAGCAGCTGGGCTCAGGATAATGATGCTGAAATAGCTGGTTTGAGTTTTTCCGGCCAGATGCACAGCTCGGTTTTTTTGGATGAACAGGATCGGGTAATCAGACCGGCAATCCTGTGGAGCGATACCAGAACCAGTGCTGAGTGTGAAGAGATAGAGGAGAGAATTGGCAGCCGGGAAAAATTGATTCAGCTTACCGGCAACAGAGCCCTGGAGGGATTTACTGCTCCCAAAATCCTCTGGCTGAAAAACAATGAACCGGAAAATTACCGGAGCTGTCGCACTCTGCTGCTGCCCAAAGATTACATTCGCTGGCGTCTAACAGATGTAAAAAATATGGATTATTCTGATGCTGCCGGAACTCTGCTGCTGGATGTCAAAAACAGACGCTGGCATCCTGAGGTAATTGCTGCTCTTGATCTCGATCAAAATATTCTCCCGCCGCTCTGCCGGTCGGTAGATATAACAGGCAGAATAACCGCAGAGGCGGCTGAGCTAACCGGTATTGCCTCCGGAACACCTGTAGTCGCAGGAGGGGCAGATAATGCCTGTGGAGCAGCTGGAAGCGGCCTGGTGAGAGAGGGCCGGGTGATGGTCAGCATTGGTTCCTCCGGGGTGGTGCTGGCTCCAACCAAAAAATTCGAGATTGATCCTCAGGGACGGCTGCACTTATTCAATCATGCCGACCCCGGAAGTTACTATTACATGGGGGTAATGCTGGCGGCAGGCCAGTCCCTAAGCTGGATAAAAAAACAAATACTGCCTGAAAGCTGGAATTATGATGTCTTAAATGATCGGGCCTCCAAAATTTCACCGGGAAGTGAAAGCCTGATTTTCCTGCCTTATCTCTATGGAGAGAGAACCCCCCATGCCGATGCCGATGCCAGAGGAGTATTCTTTGGCCTTTCGGCCAGGCATGGAAAAGCCCACCTTGCCCGCAGCGTGATGGAGGGAGTGACCTTTGGCTTGAAAGACTCCCTGGAGCTTATTAAAGACAGAGGTATTAAAATCAACCGGGTCAGGGCTATCGGCGGAGGTGCCAGAAGCAGTCTCTGGCAGCAGATTGTGGCAGATATATTTGAGGTTCCGGTTGACCTGCTTGAAGTTGAGGAAGGTCCGGCCTACGGAGCTGCCATGCTGGCCGGAGTTGGAGTTGGTTTATTTGAGAGCCTGCAGGAAGTTGATGAAAAATTAATTAAAATCAAAAGTACTGTAGAGCCCAAGCAGCCTAACAGCGAAAAATACCTGCAGCTTTATCAGGTTTTTAAGTCTTTATATCATGCTTTAAAAGATATATATCCCGATTTGAATCTTTAGCATAAATTTCAAACTATTCAGGGTGATTTTTCAGATAAGCCTGAAACAAAGCCCTGAAACAAAACCCTGAAATAGAGATCTGAGATCAAGCCTGAAACAGAGCCTTAAAACAGAGCTCTAAAACAGAGCCCTTATAGCAGAGACCTAAAACAGAGCTTTGAAAAAAACCTTACAGACAGTCTGCTAATCCCGGGCAGCAAATTGCAATCTTTCCCCCGGAGATAGTTTGCTAATTTTAAAACTCGATTAAGAGAGCAAAGGGGTATTTCTGCTAAAAGACTTTACAGGCCGGGTTTTATAGTCTTTTGTTTATTTTGATACCCGGCAGGAATTTTTTAAATTATCTAGAACTTTAATTAACACAAGGAAAAAAATAGTTAACAGGTTTTAAACATTGCAAGAATTTTGCATGCTGCAAAGAAGCAGTTAAAGAAGCAGTTGCTGCTTATCTCAGCAATCAACAGGCTAATTGTT
>PWHA01000168.1 GCA_003554685.1 Halanaerobiaceae bacterium | reverse complement strand
GTAGAATAAATTCAAAATATCAATTAAATTAATGAAAATATTAGTAATCCTGTCAGGGCAATTGATATGCAATAGATTTGCAGGGTTGGTTCATGACCTATAGGAATAAATAATGGGCTTTACTAAAATTATTTTATATTATTTTAAAAATCATGAAGGAAATTTTATAACTACCGAGAAGCTAATTAATAAAGATATTTTACTGAGTATAATATTTATATAAAAAAATCTTATTATTTCTACATAATAATTTAGATAAGGAAACAAATATTATAGTTAGATACAGATATTAGATACACTTATATGTATTTTAAATTGGTTTAAAACGCTGAATCTAAAATTCACTGGAGGTTTGGTTATGAGTCGAAAAGATGATAATTTCCCGGTTGAATCTAATGATTGCGGCAGTCTTCTGGAAGCTGCTGACAAAATCACCGAAAGACGCAATCAGGCCAGCCTGGAGCTGGATTGTCTTAATACCAGGGGTATAGTTAGTCTCATGAACCGGGAAGACCGGAAGGTGGCTGAGGCGGTGGCAGAGGTCCGAACTGATCTGGTAGAATTAATCGATGAAATTGCTGCCAGCATGAAACAGGGAGGCCGGCTTTTTTATGTGGGAGCAGGAACCAGTGGACGGCTGGGTGTCATAGATGCCGTGGAATGCGGACCTACTTTCAGCACGGATCCCGATCAGGTGGTGGGGATTCTGGCCGGCGGCGAGGAGGCCTTTTTCCAGGCCCGGGAGGGTTTGGAAGATGAAAGGGGAAGCGGGGCTGCCAGGCTGGCCAGGGAAAATCTGCGGCCGGTTGACACCGTGATTGGAGTTGCGGCCAGTGGAGAAACACCCTATGTAATTGGGGCTCTGGAAAGGGCTGCTGAAGAGGGAGCTCTTACCGCCGCACTTGTCTGTACCCGCAACTCCAAACTGGCTGAATCAGCAGATTACAGGCTGGAAGTGATAGTGGGTCCTGAGGTTCTGACCGGTTCTACCAGACTTAAAGCCGGCACTGCTCAAAAAATGGTGCTCAACATTATTTCTACCACTGTGATGGTTAAACTGGGCAAGGTCTATTCCAATTTGATGGTGGATCTCAAGGCCAGCAACAGCAAATTAAAAGAGCGCTCGCTTAAAATATTTCAGGAAATATCAAATATCAGCAGTCAGGAAGCAGGTATATATCTAGAAAAAGCTGATTTTAATCTCAAACAGGCCGTAGTTATGTTTGAAAGGCAGTGCAGCCGGGAAAGAGCCCGGGAATTACTGGAAAGCAGCGATGGTAATCTCAGGGCAGTAATTGATTAAGTTAATAATTTGCGTAAGATAATTAGTGATAACTTATTATTAAGATATAGTAGATTCTTTCAAATAAACAAGGTTTTTATAAAGTAGTTTTTTGCTTTTTTATGAACTTATTTTGTTGAATTATTTATATATTAACCAGTTTATAAATGTTTAATTTGGAATAAAATAAACTTTCATAGCTTTGCTCTTAAAGGAGGTGAAGGCAGGCAAAAAAATCGGACTGCTAAGTAATTATTTGCTGGTTTTTATGGGATAGGCAGGATTAGTGGCTCGAATAAGACTCGGAGAATATTGGCTTTTTACATGCAAATTCTTTTAACCAACGATGGCTATCAAAATTTATAAGATTCTATTAGAAATTATTAGAGTATATTAGGGTGAAGAGAGAATTATTAGAAGGCCATTTTAACTATTATAGGAGCAAAAGAATGGGGGATTATATTAAAATGAAAAAAATTATCATATTTTCCTTGGTTTTAGTGCTGGTAATAGGCTTTGGATTTACTGGAGAGTTGCAGGCAGAGAATATCCTGGAAGTAGCTAAGCACTTGGAGGCTGAGGGTTTTGACCCTCACATTGTTCCTGCTCATTCTTCCATTCAAATTTATATGCAAGTTTATGAGGGGTTGTTAACCACCAGTCCAGAAGGAGAAATTGAGCCTCAACTGGCAGAATCCTGGGAGATTCTTGATGATACCACATATCAGTTTAATCTTAGAGAGGGAGTAAAATTTCACAATGGGCAAGAAATGACAGCGAAAGATGTTAAATTTAGTTATGAAAGAATTTTGGACCCTGAGACTGCATCGATTGCTAGATCAAACTTTGAAATGGTAGATTATATTGAAACACCTGATGACTATACAGTAATCATTAATTTAAAAGATTCCTATGCTGATTTTTTAATAAATGTGGCTCATGTTTATTCAGCAATTGTCCCCCGGGAAGTAGTGGAAGAGCATGGTGATTTAATGAATGAAATGGTTGGAACTGGTCCCTTTCAACTGGAAGAGTGGGAACCAGATAATTATACCCTGTTAACCAGGAATGAAGATTATTATATTGAGGGAAAGCCTGTTGTTGATGGAGTCCGTTACTCTATTATGGAGGATCAATCTGCCAGAATAGCTGCTTTAAGAGCAGGCAATACTCACCTGACCAGCATTTCCTCTGAAGCTGTGACTATTCTTGAAAATACTCCTGGTTTGAACATTGTTGAATACCCCGATTTTGATTACACCTACTGGGGATTTAACGTAGAGGAAGAACCCTTTGATCAACCAGAAGTTCGGCTAGCTATGAGTTATGCTATTGACCGAGAACTTCTGGCAGAAGTGGTTTTTGATGGAGCGGCTGAGGTTACCGGTCCGGTACCTCCTTCTCAGGAGATATGGGCGGCGGACCTTGCTGAATTTCCATCCTATCAATATAATCCTGAAAGAGCCAGGGAATTATTGGCTGAGGCTGGTTATGAGGATGGCCTATCTTTTACTATTACAACCTCCAGCGCTTATGATTATATGGTAGATACAGCTGTTATCATTCAGGAACTTCTGCAGGAAGTTAATGTAGAGGCTGAAATTCAGCTGGTAGAGTGGGGAACCTATATCGACAAGTGGTCAAATACCGATCATCAAAGCCTGATAGGCCTCAATGGTGGGGGAACCACTCCGGATAGGGCGCTATATTTCTTCTTCCATACTGGAGGGGCAGCAAATGTCTGGGGATTTAGCGATGAAGAATTTGATTCCTTGGTTGAACAAGCCAGAGTTGAAGTTGATCAGGAGGCCAGGCATGACATTTATCATGAAGCTCAGCTTAAACTGGTAAATGAACATGCTCCTAACCTTTTCCTTAATAATCCCTATGAATTTTATGCTGTACAGGATAATGTAAGGAACTTTGATCCGACGGCATATCAAGCTGAAGGGCAGTTTAAAGAAATTTCCCTGGGGGAATAAGGTTGGAAAATTACTTGATGAATACGGAAAACATAATGGCTGTTAAATAAGGGCTTTATGAGTGAAGGCAGAATAGATAAAGTAATAGGTCTAAAAAAGTAGAATTGAAGCAAGAAGATGAAGACAATCAGTGGTTGAAAATAAGAGCAAACTGGAAATGAGAGATAGATAATAAAAAAAATTGAGAAAGGACGGAAAAAAGAGTGAGGTTACAGGTGGGAGTATAGATTCATTACATCTGTAACCTCACTAATAGGGCTATTAAATTTTGAATCTGGTGGGGTGATATATATCAGAACTTATATTATAAAAAGATTACTAGGACTAATACCATTGATTTTTGGTATTACTTTTTTAGTTTTTATAGCTATAAACTTCATTCCCGGTGATCCTGCCAGAATTATGCTGGGGGTGGAAGGAACTGAGGCCATGGCTGAACAGGTCAGACAGGAAATGGGGCTTGATCAACCTCTGATGATTAGATATTTTAACTGGGTGAGCCAGTCGGTGAGGGGGGATTTAGGCTATTCTTTGCTGACCAGAAGGTCAGTATCCTTTGAACTATCAAGGAGATTCCCGGTTACTTTTCAGCTAACCATGCTGGGGGTTATATTTTCTGTGGCTTTAGCACTTCCATTAGGGATAATATCAGCTATAAACAGAGATAATATTGTAGATTTTTTTATCAGGGTCTTTTCACTGATAGGAATATCACTGCCTAATTTTGCCATTGGTATCCTTTTAATTTTATTTGCCTCCAAAACCTTTAGCTGGACTCCTCCGGTTGGATTTGTCAATATCTGGGTGCAACCGGGCAGGGCATTATCAATATTATTACTTCCTGTGCTGGCACTTGGTGCGAGCTTGGCTGCCTCTGTCAGCAGGATGACAAGGTCATCTATGCTGGAAGTTTTGAAAAAGGATTTTATCAGGACGGCCAGATCTAAAGGCTTAAAAGAGAGGG
>PWHA01000336.1 GCA_003554685.1 Halanaerobiaceae bacterium | reverse complement strand
CCCCCGGGGGAAGGGGAAGTGTTTTCCTGGGAAGAACTCTTTCAGGCTTTAAAAGATATAGATTATCAGGATGATATTGTGCTGGAGCCTTTTGTCATCTCCGGAGGCAATATAGCAGCAGCTGTTGCGCTCTGGCGTGATCTGGGCAGAACAGATGCTGCTTCGCTGGATCAGAGAGCCAATAAGGCCAGAAAATTTCTAACAGATAAATTGACCCGATAAATTCAAGCAAAAATGATTCTGAAAGGGGGTATGGAATAGCAATAATTGACTGACTAATCAGGCAGAAATTAGTTGGGAGTAAAAGCAGGCAGAAGTTAGTCAGGGACTAAAGGGTTGGCTGAAGATGGTTAAGGCTGCCGTAATTGTAAATTGACCCTGCTGGTGGCAATCTGTCAGTTAAAATTAACTATCCCAAAATAAGGAGGGAAGAATTTTGTTAAACAGAAAAAACTTATTTTCTGTTATTGCCGGCATTGTTATTCTGACATTCATCGCCACTGCTGGTGCTGCTGCAGTTGAAATTGACCTGGAAGGCATTGAAGAGATTGAAGGCCTCTATATGTATGATGAAATAACAGATATGGATGCTCATGAAGCCATGAGAGAGAGGGTAAGAGAAGATGCTGTTCCCATTGCTGAGGATGCTGTCCCTGAAGAGCCAATTGAAGTAGCCATGATCTATCCTGCTCTGGATCTCTCTGACTCCTGGGCCAGAGGTTATCAGGGCTTTATTCACAGAATGGATGAACTGGAAATCCCCTATGACATGGCAACAATGGGTTCAGGGCATGCCCAACACGATGTTCAGCGCTCTCATCTCGAGACAGTCTTGGTAATGGAATATGATTATGTCATTGTTGGACCTACCGAGCTTTATGTGCAGCAGGATGCTATTCAGGAAATTGTCCAGCATCCGGACATTGAAGTTATTGTCTGGAACTACAGTACCCCATTAAAAGAATGGGGGGAGAGCCGGGAAGAAGGACAGCCCCTTTCCTGGGTAGCCTTTGACCATCTTAATGGTGCCCAGATGCTGGGAGAGTATATTGTTGAAAACTATGATCCTGACAAGACAGCGATGATGATGTATGGAGTTCCTGGCTCAACTTCAGCTATGAGAGGCTATGCTCAGAAGCAGATAATGGAAAATCACGGCATGGATGTTGTCTATGAACATTATGCTGACTGGGATAGAGAATTAGCCTATAATGCCACTCTCGATGCTGCTCCAGCATATGAAGTGGACTTTATTCACTCTACCAGCACAGCCATGACCTCTGGTATAATTTCTGCTCTTGGCGAAGTTGGCATGCAGGAAGATGTCGTTGTTAACGGCTGGGGTGGTGGCTCTGAAGAGCTTGAATATATGACTGAGGGCCTGATAGAATATACTGTCTTTAGAAATCAAGATGACTGGGGAGTTGTACTGGCTGAGATGATTAAGCTTGATCTCGAAGGCCGGACCGATGAGATTCCTCTGGCCTATTCTGGAGAAATGCAGGTAATTGACCATACCATGAGCGAGGAAGAAATTAATGAACTTCTTGAACATGGATTCCGCTACAGCAGGGAAGAAATGGGCTTATTCTAATCTTCAGATAGAAAACTAAAAACTTAAATGAGGGGAAGGGTGAATTCCTTTCCCCTCATTTAATATGTGAATAATAATTGGCAGTAATAATATTATGTCAGACAATATAATAATCCCAGGTTATCCCCAATCACCATGGAGGTATTAAAATGAATAATAACGATGCTCCCTTTTTAAAAATGAAAGGCATAGTGAAAAGATTTGGTGCCCTTACAGCAGTTGATAATGTTGATCTAGCTGTAGATCGCGGGGAAGTGCTGGCTCTGGTAGGTGAAAATGCTGCTGGAAAATCCACTTTAATTAAAGTGCTTACAGGAGTGTATCAGGCTGATCAGGGGGAAATCTTTATTGAAGGAGATAAAGTTGAGATAAACAATAGAAAAGATTCTCAAAAATTCGGAATTGAAGCCGTTTATCAGGATTTAGCCCTGGTGCCTCAGCTGGATGTTCCTGGAAACCTGTTTTTAGGTAAAGAACCTCCCAAAAAAATTCTAGGAGGACTTTTTAAAGTAATAGATAATAAAAAGCTGGAAGAACAAACCCGGGACATTTTGAAAGACAACTTGAATATGGAGATTGAAAATTTCAATGACCCAGTGATAAATCACTCAGGCGGACAGCAGCAGTCGATAGCTATTGGTAGAGCCCTGGCCTCTGAATGTGATTTAATAGTTATGGATGAGCCCACAGCCTCCCTGGGTGTTGAAGAGATAGATATGACCTTTGAAATTGTCAGACGGCTCAAGCAAAATAATGTAGCTGTTATCTTTATATCCCATAATCTGGAGCATGTTTTTGAGGTTTGCGATAAGGTTCTGGTTATGCGCATGGGAGAAAGGGTGGGATATATGGATATTGAAGATGCTACCCGAGAAAGACTGGTAAGCTTGATGGTCCACGGCAGATATGAAGAAGAGAAATCAGAAAAATCTGTGGCAAATAAGACGGTATAGGTTGCAGTAAAAAACTCGAATGAAAACAAGCTAATAAAGCAGGAAACTTTATAATTGAGGAGGGGATTGATTTGGATAAAAGCACTCAAACTTCTGGCAGCAAAGATGAACTTCATATTTTTGGCAGGCCCTGGACCTATCAGGTAGAAAGACTGGGACCGATAGCTGCAGTTATTATCTTTGGAGCGGTTGTAGGTATTATTGAGCCCCGCTTTTTATCTGCCCGAAACGTTATAAATGTATTATATCAGGCAGCCACCTATATAATTCTGGCAGTGGGAATGACCTTTGTTATCACCGGGGCCGGAATAGATATCTCGATAGGCTCCATGCTGGCATTAACCGGGATATTGATGGTATTTACTATTGAGTACACCCCCATACCTCCCTGGCTGGGCATCTGGGTTGCCCCTCTCTCGGGGATGGTTCTGGGCTTATTAAACGGCCTCTTTATTACCAAGCTTAAAGTTCCTGACTTTATAGCTACCATCGCGACTATGATTGGCTATCGAGGCGTTGTGCTGATAATGGCAGGTGGAGTTGTCCATTACCGGTTTCCCGCTGCCGTTAGATTTCTGGGAGCTTACCGTTTATTTGGCCTGATTCCTATTTCAATTTTAGTAGCATTTGCTATCGGGGCTTTAGGATACTATGTTTACAACAACACCTATTTCGGCAGATATACCGCTGCCCTGGGCGGCAACCGGGAATCGGCCATTCTGGCTGGAATTGAAGTCGATAAATATAAGATTTTAACCTATGTTTTCATGGGATTTCTGGCAGGAGTTGCTGCTCTGGTAACTATCGGCCGGCTTGATGCCTTTCATGCTACCTATGGAGAGTTTATGGAAATTGACACTATTGCTGCTGTTATTATTGGAGGAACAGCCCTTTTTGGAGGTTATGGCCGGGTCTGGGGTTCAGTTTTTGGTGCTCTTTTGATGTCAATGGTGGTTAATGGAGCAGTGCTGCTTGGATTCCCCTATTTCTACCAGTATGTACTGGTGGGGATTGTTATACTGGTAGCGGTTTCAATTTACACCTTCCTTGGAACCCGACGTACAACCTGATTCATTAACATTTTCAGCAAATTTTTGGAGTTTTTGAAACTCACAGGATAAAAACAGGGCAAACCGTGCTGTGATTGAAAAATTCAGCAGGATATTTTACAAAATTTTGCTTCTAATTAGAAATGAAGGCATTGGCAAAAAATCAATAAAATAGCCTGGAGAGAGACAGGTTATACTAAAAAATCTATGAAAGAACCTTTAGACAGGAATAAAGGGGGGTATTTTAATGTTTGAAGGAGGCTATCTGGGACAATATCTCAGGATCAATCTGAAAAATAAAGATATTAAAATTGATGAAGTGGCTCCCGAATGGCAGCAGAAATTTTTAGGAGGCCGGGGTCTGGCAGCCCGTTTTTATTATGAGGAAATAGATCCTGACACAGAACCGCTCTCCCGGGAAAATAAATTGTTTTTCTTTACCGGACCTCTCACCGGAGCACCGGGGCCAGCCACAACCAAGATTGGCGCCGCAACAAAGTCACCTGAAACCAGACAGTATCTATGTACTAACAGCGGAGGAGAGTTTGGTCCCCATCTCAAAAAGGCCGGCTATGATGGAATTATTCTTGAAGATAAAGCTGATAAACCTTCCTATATATTAATTAAAGATGATCAGATAGAAATTCGGGATGCTGAAGAACTGTGGGGAAAAACCACTT
>PWHA01000028.1 GCA_003554685.1 Halanaerobiaceae bacterium | reverse complement strand
GGGGGTAACACCGGGCAGTTATTTCTGGTGTTACCTTTCATTTTTTAAGTCTTCCATTTCAGTTTTCGCTTAGAAAAAGTTTGATGAACACCCTGTGAAATTTCAGGTTTAGACAATTAGGTTCTGAGCTCTTGAAGTTTACAATTTTCTTTTTTATGCAAAATATAATCATTAATTACTATTTGTGGATGATAAAACCTATCATATCAAGTGTTATATATTTCTCCAATTTAAAAATAGCACAAAAAGAAACATCTTATAAATTGATTAACTATTTTTGTAAAATGCTGATATTATGGCAAGCTTATAAAAGTTAAATTTATAAAAAGGTAAACTTTCAGAGCTCTGAAATTTCGATAAATTCAAGTTTTTGCAGTAGAATCATTATTTGATATATTTTTATAAGCTTATTATGAGTTTTTTTGGGGCTATTTATGGGGGTTTTATAGGGTTTTTATTTTTTTGTTATTGATTTATGAACTTCCCTACAGATGATTTATGAACTTCCTTCCATATGAGTCAGATGAACTATTCGGCGGAAAATCAGGATTCCTGCGGCAAACATGGCCAGCCCGGCTGTCAGGTAAACAGCCTGATAACCTATAAAACGAAGAAGGAATCTGTTAACTGCCACGCCTGTTCCGCCGCCAATGAACATATTAAATGAAGCCAGAGACATCACTGTTCCTCGCTGACGGGGCATCTGTTTCTGAGCTGTAACCAGAATGGTTGACTGTAAAATTACAAAGGCCAGCCCAAAACCTATGAGAGCAGGAAATACAAAAATCAGACCGGGCCAGAATCCCAGCGGAAGCCAGGAAATCAGGGCGATTATCCCGGCCAGTATAAAGAGCTTTGGCCCCAGCTTCTGCCTGAAATTTCCCACCCTGCGGCCCCCAGTATAAGCTGCCAATCCAAATAGAGTCATGATTAATCCCACCGTCATGATATTGAATCCTGTCATTTCTACTAAAAAGTCTCCCAGATAGGTAAAACTGCCAAATACAGCAAAACCGACCAGGAAGAGCAGGAGGACCGTTTTTAACAGTTCCGGACGGGAAAAAGCCTCGCCATAGGCATTGCGATAACTCAACTCCTCAACTGTGCCTTTATCATATTCTAGAGTTCTAAAGATTGATATGACTATGATAAATTCTGCCACTCCATAGGTAAGATAAACCAGCCGCCATGAGCCCAAAAAAGAAAGCCCTCCACCTATTGCTGTAGCGGCAGCAGCTCCCAGGAAAAACATACCCATCATCCGGCCTATGGCATTCATTTCAGCTCCAGGTTCCTTAAATATATCACCTATGTAGGAAACTGAAACCGGCAAAATTGCGGCAGCAAACCCTCCATTTACAGCTCTGACTGCAATCAAAAAGGGAAAGTTAAAGGCCAGGGCACCCATACTGCTGAAAACGGCAGTGCCAAGAGAAGCCAGTGTGACTATCCTTACCTTGCCATGTTTATCTGCAAGCGGACCAAATATAAAGGTAAAGAAACCAAAGGGAATCATATAAGCAACCACCACCATGGCAGCAGTGCCTATTCCCAGGCCAAAATTCTGAGCTATATCAACCAGCATGGGCGAGGCAGCATAGTTATCTCCCATGACCCAAAAACCCATGGCTCCCAGAAGCAGAACAGCTTTCTCGGAATTAATTTCAGTATTCACTAATCACACCTCACCCCTCTCCAGCAACCACTCTTCAGGCTGGTCTTTTCTGGAGCCTATGTGTCCTAGGATACTATGGACCGGATTTACAGGGAGCTTTTAATATTATCGACATCAACTGGCTCAACCGGTATCAGTTGAATCCGTTAATTTATCAATCGGTTCAAACGTTTTTGATAGAAACTAGAGATTTATTAATTGGTTCAGACGGTATTGATATAAGCTGTGGATTTATCAATTGGTTCAGACAGTTTTTGATAGAATAAGTAAGGGGAGGCTCCGTTGCTGTAACGTAGCCTCCCTTGAGATTGCTTACTTTGACTAAGATTGGTTTTTTTACAAGATTAATTTTATATTTAATGTTTTTTAGAATGCTTTTTTATTGAATGCTTTTTTATTAATTGATCGCTGCTAATGATTCCAGTAAAAGCCGAGATTGTTGTCTGGGAATACTGTCATTGTTTTCCAAATGCATCTGGTTAGTAATCACTGGTTAGTAATTACTAGCTTTGTTTTCAGTTAATGCTGTTATTTTTACCTGAGCACTAACATTATAGCTTAGCATTAACATTTTAGCTGAGCACTAACATTATAAAATCAAGCCAGATAAAAGTAAGCCAGTATTATTTAAGAAACTATCCAGCTTCAGCTACTTGTTCTGCCGGGCCGGGGCGCAGAATTCTGTACTTTTGATTAGATCATAGCCCAGCAGTACCTGGCTCAGGTAAGCGTAGATTGGGATCATGAAGGCCTGGGAAATGAGCCGGGGCGGCAGTGAAACTGCGTAGGGCACTCCAAACAGAGTCTGCATAAAATAGGGTACCATGACGATGGCTGTGATCAGCTGGGTTACCCCGATGGTTATCAGGAGGGTTGTAAAGGTCTTTTTCCCCCTGAAGAGATAGCAGACCATCAGGCCCGGTATCAGTCCGGTCAGCAATGAAGTCAGAGTAAAGTGGGGCATAAAAGGCCCCATGGGATTGATGAAATAACCGATCAGGTCGGCCAGTCCACCAACTACTGCACCGGCTACCGGTCCCAGAGCTATTCCGGCAAAGACTATCGGCAATCCGCCAAATCCAATTCTAATTCCTTCTACTCCCATGAAGGGAATTCTAATACTTAAAACCCTGGTAAAAACGATGCTTAAAGCAATCAAAAATGCAGCATAAACCATCTTGCGGGTTCTGTCACTATCCACAGAACACACCTCCTTCCCCTTTGGTCCATGGCAGATACCTGCACCAAAGAGAAAGGCTCTTTGGCGACAGCGGACGCAACAGATGCACCGCAGCCGGAGCTTTCGTCACCGGGCAACGTCCCATCCCGGTGCACTAACAACGCGCAACTGTTTACTCTGCCACTTACTGTTATGATTTTAACACAATTTTGGCAGGCTGACAAGTAAATTATTTAACGATATCAGGAATTTTCTTATAATCACTGATTTTAATCAACGGTTAGTTAATTGGCTGAAAAAATTTCTCCAGCTCTGCAAGAAAATAGCTGAGAGATTCCTGATAGGAGGTTACCATATGCGGTCTGTCCTTGAATGTGATTACCCGGTCAAGGCTAATCAGTCGGGAGCGAGCAAATTCGGTCACCCTGTCTGCCGGACATTATGTCATCTTCGGCAACAGCCAGCAGGCAGGGAGCAGTGATGTATTTCCTTCATGTCGACCGGCCGCGGCATGCCAGTGGATAATTTCAGCCCTTCAAAGGTTAGCTTGAACATCTCAAGCTCTAACTCGGTCAGTAAAGAGATATCCTGAATCAGGGGCTCGAGAACTGACAGTAAATTTTTCCGGGATTTCTTCAAGAAATATCGCAGCAGAGGCAGGCCAAAGAGACAGAGATTATCCAGAGTGTTTGCCCTGACAAAGCCTGTGGGTACCAGAAAAGCGGCTTTCTTGATGCTGGAGGGGGAAACAGCTGCCAGATGCATCAACACCCCTCCTCCATAGGAAACTCCCAGGCAGTTGAATTTTTTCCCGGGGAAATGCTCGAGAAATTCCCGGGCCCAGCGGCCGTTATCCAGGGATTTAGGATTCAGTCTGACCTCGGCGCTTTTACCGGGCTGACCGAGAATATCGGGTGATATTATCCGGAATTTTTCTGCCAGTCCTGCGAGAGATAACAGGGCATAGGAATTAAGGGAATTCCCGCCGTGAAAGTGGAGGAGAGACGGTTTGTCAGGAGAACCCAGCATTAGATAGTGGGTTCGGCCAAAACCTGTATTTACATAGCCTTCTTCCAGGGGAGCAGGCAGCCGGGCGGCAAATTTGTCGTAGAGATCATAAATTTTCTCTTTATTTTTCTCACTTTTGTAAATTGTTTCTGGCATGATTGGAATTCCTTCCCTGAGATTTTGGACTGGCAGCCGGGTGGGGAATTTTCAGGTGATTTCAATTCCCTTTTCTTGGAGCTTATTCAAGAGCCTGCCTTCCCGGACCAGGCCGGCCAGGGCGGCGATGTCGTCGGACAGGACCCGGTCCTCTTCCAGGTAGTCGACCCTGTCCCGGATGGTTTGATAGGCCAGGGCGGTGCCGCAGCCGAGATCCCGGGCGGGGTTATCGCTTCTCATGTCGGCGGCCTGGGCGGCGGTAAGAAATTCGATGGCCAGAAGAT
>PWHA01000268.1 GCA_003554685.1 Halanaerobiaceae bacterium | reverse complement strand
TATTGACGGGAGGTTTGACCGGATTGAAGAGAGGCTGGATGAGCATGATGCTAGGTTTGACAGGATTGATAAGCGGTTAGATGAGCATGACAGGCAGTTTGAAAATATACTTGGCAGACTGGATGAGCATGATAGGCAGTTTACAGAAATTAATGGTCATTTCAAAGAAATCAAAGCGGATCTGGAGCAGTTGAAAAGCAATCAGAATAAAATTATCAATACCATGAAGATATTTGACAAGCAGATTAAGGCTAACCGGGCGATGATTGAGAAACTGCAGAATTCTGAGGATTATCTGCAGCTTTGATGGCAATTTGATGAGCAAAATGACACAGGAGGATAATGAAGGGAGATGGATGCGGGGAGTAGGAGCAAGCGAGGCGGGATAGGAGATTCAAGCAGAGGGCGAGATTGGAAAGCAGGCGAGGCAGGATAGGCGATTCAAGCAGAGGGCGAGATTGGAAGCAGGCGATTCAATAGGCGGGAGAATGGCGAGGCAGGCGATTGGAGGGTGAAATGCCAAAAAGAAAAAGAGTCTGGTATCCGGGGGCGGTGTACCATATCATGTCGCGGGGTAACCGGCGATCCAAGATCTTCCGAGATGATTCTGATTACAGAGTTTATTTGAAAATTCTTGATAAGACCTGCTTTGACTATAAATTTCAGCTTTATGGCTACTGCCTCATGCCGAATCACATTCACCTGCAGCTGGAGACCGGGGAGACTGAGATCTGGGAAATTATGCGGAGGATCAACCGGGGTTATGCCTGTTTTTTTAATCGCAGGCACAATCTTGTCGGTCATCTATTCCAGGGGCGCTATAAATCGAAATTGATTCAGGATCCTCATTATAATCTCCAGGTTAACCGCTATATCCATCTTAATCCGGTGAAGGCCGGCCTGGTCGAGAGGCCGGGGGATTATCCCTGGAGCAGCTACAGTCTTTATCTGGGTTACGAGAGAAGCGAGATTGTCAATCCTGACAGGGTTTTGCAGTATTTCTGGCCTGATAATCGCCAGGGGTCTGCCTGGCCTGCCGGGTCTGCTGGGCTGGCCGGGGAGCCGGGTGTTCCTGCTGCAGGCGAAGGTGAAGCCGAAAGTGCAGGGGAAATTGCAGCAGGTGAAGGACCTGAGGACGGCAGGGTTGATGGGGCTCTGGCTCCGGTTCCGGAGCTAACTGCCTCTCCGGATGGGGCTGGAGACTGGAGCAGAGGAATGAGGAACTTCTCTGCTTCTGCTGACAGGGATCTGGCCAATCTCAAGCTGGCCCGGAAGGCCTATCAGGAGTATATTGAGTCTGAACCTCCGGCGGATGAGGCCGGTATTGATGAGCAAATAGAGAAGGAGCTGGTGTGAAGTTGAGTTGATATTGTTCCTGCCTTCTCACTTTGGCTATCTTTTATCGAGCTATCGATTTGTTGTGGTGGGGCAGCCTGGAGCTAGCCCTGATATGTTGGTGAATGCTGGTGGGGAAATGTGGTGCTCAAGCGGGAAATTAGAGTGCCCGGGGGAGGAATTGCTGTACCCAGGTATGGAGCTGTGGTGCCGGACTTGCCGCAGGGTTGCAGGGTTAGGGTGAATTCTGTCCTGCTGCTGTCGAAAATTGTGGTTTTGTGTGGTGGAACCCGGTACCCACAAAATTAGATGAGGTGGGTGTGCTAATATGGCAGAGCTTGAGAGGAATATTAACTTAGAGAGCAATGATGAGTTTATGGAATATTTAAAAAGCAAAGAGGAGATACTTGCGGTATATATATTTGGTTCTAAGGGAACCGAGTATGAAAAGGAAGATAGCGATGTAGATCTGGCGATTTTATTTGCTGATGCTAAACCTCTTTTTGCTGAATTGAGCCTGGAGGCAGAAATCGAAGAAATAATCGCCGGAGAAGTAGATTTAGTTTCCCTTAATAAGTGTAATATACTGTTAAAATATCGGATTATTAAGGAAGGACAGAAGATCTACGAGCAGGACCCTATCTATACTGCTGATTTTATTGAAGAGGTGTTAAAGCATTACTTTGATTTTGGCCTGAAATTAAAGAAGTTGAAAGCTGATTTTCGCCAGGGGTTAAAGGAGGAGATTTCCAGTGAAAATAGATAAAGAGAGACTTGAAAGTAAAATGTTTATTGTCAGGAAAAACATGAAAAAATTAGGTGAATTTCAAGATATCAACCTTGAGGAATTTTTGGCTGATCATCGCAATTACGATTCGGCTAAGTATAATTTGCAGGTTTCCATTGAGGCTTTAATTGATATCGGAAATCATATTATAGCACGAGAAAGTTTCGAGGTCCCGAAGACAAACGCTGATACATTTCGAATTCTTGCGGATAATGATTTTATCCCTGAAGAAAAGCTGGATACTTATATATCTATGGCCAGATTTAGAAATAAGGTTGTTCATTTATATGATGAAATTGATGAAGCAGAAATATATCAAATTATTAATGAAAATCTGGCTGATTTTGATGCTTTTATTAAAGCAATCTTTAAGAGATATTTTCAATAAAATTGTTAGGCTTTTTTTATTTTTTCTTTGGATTGTTTTGTTCTGGATTATTTTGCTTATGGAACCCAGTTCCACCACAATTGGCTCCGCTCAAATAGCTTCAAAATGAATTCGAGGTTTGCTGTTTAGAGATTTAGCGATCTTATTGATGGTTTCTAAATTGCAGTTATGGCCATTTTCAATTCGCGAAATAACACTCTGCTCGGTGCCTATTCTTTCTGCCAGTTCTTTTTGGGTTAGGCCCAGCTCGCTGCGTCTTTTGATGATTTCCCGGGCTAAATGATATTGCAATTCCATCTCATCCCAGGTTTCTTTAAACTCAGGGTCTTTCTGATATTTTTCTTCGAAAAACTCTTCTGCTTCTTCTAAATTTTTCATGGTGTTAAGCACCTCCATATTTCCTGATAAAATCATTTTTTCTGGCCAGGGCTTTATCAATATTTTTCTCCGGTATTCTGGAGGTTTTTCTCCTGAAGGGTCAGGATAAAAGTAGACTTGCCATTTATCTGCTTTCAAAGGTTCACCTGATTTCATTAATATTACTTCTATGCTATATTAATAATATCATTTTAATGTATTTGATTAAAAATTATATTTCTCACTCCAGGATTTCCCTGATCTCCTCGAGGGACTCAAAATCAAACATACCATCTCTGATCTTAATTAGCTCTTCCCGATCAGCATGATCTAATTTTTCTTCCAGGTCGGCAGGCAGTCTGGAAAATTTCTTTGCTATCATTGGTTTTAAAGTGGTCAAAATTCCTTCTTCTATTCCCTTTTCCATTCCTTCTTCAAGAATCTTCTGGGCATGGGATTTACCCATGTTTTCACCTCCAGGTATACTGGCTAAAAGCTGTATTTTTCAATACCGAAATACCGGTAAAAAACTCATGAAATTGTTTGAGTTGTTCGGTGTGAATAACCTGATGCAGTAGAACCGGAATTTTAAAAAGCAGCTGACCCTGCTGGCGGTGCTACTTTCAACCTTCATTATACCACAGCAGTGAAGTAAAGTCAGCTCTACGTAACTGGTTGAAGTGCTGGTTTCAGCTGATATTGCTGTTTTATGGCCAGGGATAAAATAGTATTATCTAATTATAGCCGGATAGTCGGAAAATAGCAGCCTGACAAGAAACAATTTCTTTAATATATAGCTTATAAAAAGGCAAAAAAAGAGCTCACTGGCAGCAAAAAGTTTGCAAGTCAGGGGTGAGCAGTAGAGGGCTGGTTATTCTTCTGGGAGAGCAAACAGCCAGTTCTGGCTGTCGAAAATTGAGAGAATGAAGCGTAATTTGTGATGGAACCCGGTACCCACCAAAATCACCCCAGTATTTCCCTGATTTCCTCGAGGGACTCAAAATCAAACATGCCATCTCTGATCTTAATTAGCTTCTCCCTATTAGCGTTATCTAATTTTTCTTCTAGGTCAGCAGGCAGCCTGGAAAATTTCTTTGTTATCATCGGTTTTAAAGTGGTCAAAATTCCCTTTTCCATTCCTTCTTCCAGAATCTTCTGGGCATAGGACTTACCCATGTTTTCACCTCCAGGTATACTGGCTAAAAGCTGCTTTTCTGCTTCTTCCGGCTCTACCGGCAGATTCTCCTGGCTCCAGATGTAGGATCTGGCCAGTTCCACCAGATGAGCTGCATCCAGATGGTGGATTTCTGCAAAATGCCTGAATATTTCGCTCAGAAGCCTTAATTTCATAAATAGCAGATCAGGATCAGTGATGTGTTTGATTGACTGCAGTTCCAGATATAGCTTTAGTTTGAGGGCCTCAATAGACCTGTCCTTTATC
>PWHA01000029.1 GCA_003554685.1 Halanaerobiaceae bacterium | reverse complement strand
TTTATCTGCTTGCCAGTTTAAAAAAAGTAAGAAAGAATCCGGCCAGATTTTTCGACTTTCAGGAAATGAAAATCAACCGGCTGGCCTTTAAAGAACTTCTTTCTCCGATGGAACAGGCGCTGCTTCAGCTGGCCTTCCACCTTTACAGTGAAAAAGATGTTTTCAGGATCAGCGTACAGGATCTCTTTAACAATCTTGATCAGACCGGGGCCCTCCTGGCCCTGGGGGCAATTCGACTGCGCTTTAATATTACCGGATAAATCCCGGATAAATCCAGGGGCTGTTATTTTCTCTCTGACCGTTTTATTCTTTTCTGGGTTAACGGATTAATCCGCTGGTTTTATTCCTGTAATTAATAGCATAAAATATATGGTATAAAAACAGATGTATTATTTCGGAAATTTTGATATAATTGAGATTAAGGTGGAACGGGCAGTAAATTAATTTTAAGAGAGATGGTGATGGCTCTTTCACTGCAGACCTTTCCCTGGAGGAAATGATTGAAATCTGTGTTCCTCATGTGGTAGATGCCAGCAAAAACATGTCTGAAGATGAAGTCCGCTCAATGCTGCAGAAGTTTTTACCTACCTTAAAGCGCTGGAAATAAAATAAAAAATTACGGGAGGTAAAAATTATGAAACTGGGAGACAGACCCTGGATGGTTTATTCTCTTTTCTTACTGGCACTTTTAGGTTCCTTTTATCTCATTATTTTCTCGGAAGGATTTCTGGGAAATATTATGGTAGAATTGATCGGGGCAGTAATTTTCATTCTGATCATTGATCAGCTTCTCTTAAAATCTCAAAGAAAAAGATGGCGGGTCGTTAAGCACGAAATTGAACATATTCTTTCCCGGACCCTGAATACTCTGAGAGATGATATTCTACTCAATATGTTCGCCTTTAAACCTGATATTTCAGCCGGGACAGCTGATCTGGACCTGCTGGAAAATTCGGTGCGGGAGCAGAAAGCCAGCAAGCTGCAGGAACTCTATCAGCTGGAATCAGAGCAGATGTTTGAAATGATTAAGAATAATTATCTCAGCAGGAAATACGAGGATTTATTTCTGGAGAAGGCCGAAGACCTCTGGAGAATTCTCAATACCAAATATATTGAGCACCTCAATCCCGAGGAAGTCAAGCTCTTTCTGGCTCTACACCTGCATCTCAGGGATCTCCATGCCGGGCTGAAAACCTATCTGAGAGGTCAGCAGGAAACCGGCAAAAAGGGATACTATCAGCAAAAAGGACAGCGGAGTATCATTCACAACACCCGGGAAATTATTGAAAATCTAATTGAGCTGCGAAAAATGGGTTATCAGCCTTCCAGTATTTATATTGAAGAGGAGCAATGAAAATAATTTAAAGTGCCAGAACTGGCTTTAAAAGTGGAACTATCAATCATAATATTTAAGTCCCACTAATACAATTCAACCTTCCTGCTAAAAAACAAAATCCGAAAATACCTGACGGGCATTGCTTAAATATTGGAGTGCCAGCACAGTCCTGCCCTCTTCATAATAAACATAACCTAGCAGAAAATAGGTGTAATCTTCCTCCTCGATTTCAAGATTCTCATACAAAAGTTCTCGGGCCGTTTCCAGCTCATCATTTTCAATATAGGCTGCAGCCTGAAAATTTCTGGCCCAGATATTTTTATCATCCAATTCAATAATATCAGCAAAAATTTCTGCGGCCCGGGAGTAATCTTCTAAAATTATATAATAATAAGCTTCAAAGTTTAAAATTAAAAGTTCATCCAAGCTTTTGGGATTATCTGCTATGATCGACTCAATTTTTTCAGCAAATTCCTGGCTATCAATATCATCGCTAAAATGATCCAACTTTTCCTTGGCTTCTTTAATATCCCCCAAATTGGCCATGGTGACTGCCAGGTAGTAATTCGCAGCTATTGATGCGACCTCTTCTTCTACCGCATCTTGGGCCTTTTCCTGCTGTTCCTGCCAGAAAGACTCGCTGTAGGTCCGGGCTGGATTGCTACTGATAAAGCCAATTAATAACAATAGGAGAAAGAGGAAAACAGGCATGATAAGGCCAGTACCGGTTTGCTTTCCATTTTTTATTTTGCTGGTTTTTTCTTTTATGTAGATAACAAAACTAGTCATGAGTTATTCTCCTTCCCCTTCTTCAAAATTAAAGTTCTAATTATAAGCCAGCCCTGACCAGGGCTTTACCCAGATAATCATAACTAACGGAGCTTTCCCCGTGTCCACCGATTAATTCGTTTTGAAAAACAGCTGCTGCTCCGGTGCCAGACAGATATCCTGAATATAACTTCTTTAATCCACTTAATTTAATTCATCCAGCAGTTCTGCAAGATAAGCCTGAAATCTATCGCTGACATCCTTCCGGCGCAGGGCAAACTCCACGGTAGCTTCCAGAAATCCCTGAATCTGCCCCACATCATAGCGGCGGGCTTTAAAATCATAGGCTTCTACCTGCCGCCTGTCTGCCAGAATCTTGATGGCATCGGTAAGCTGAATTTCTCCCCCGACTCCTCTGGGAGTTTTGGCAAGAATATCAAAAATATCTGGAGTCAAAACATAACGTCCCAGGACTGCCAGGGTGGAGGGAGCTTCCTCTGGATCCGGCTTTTCAATTAAACCGGAGACCCGGGCCCGGCGCCCTGAACGCTCGGAATGCTCCACAGAACCATATTTAGATATATCCTCGCGTGAGACCTCCTGACAGCCAATGACCGGACAGCCGGATTTTTCAGCGTGCTCCATCAGCTGACCGATGACAGGCTGATCGCTGTACATAACATCATCACCCAGCAGCACAGCAAAGGGGTCATCTCCCACAAAGGTGCGGGCACAGTAAACGGCGTGGCCCAATCCTTTCTGCACCTTCTGCCGCACAGTGTGAATACTGATCAGATCAGAAACATACTGAACCCGCTCCAAAAGATCCTGTTTATTCTTATTTTTCAGGACAGTTTCCAGTTCCATATCAAAATCAAAGTGATTTTCAATGCTTTCCTTCCCTTTGCTGGTGATAAGCAGTATTTCTTCTATACCGGCCTCAACAGCCTCTTCCACCACATATTGAATTGTTGGTTTGTCAACAATCGGCAGCATCTCTTTGGGAATAGCTTTAGAAGCCGGCAGAAAGCGGGTTCCATAACCTGCTGCTGGTATGACTGCTTTTTTTACTTTCATACCTGAATACCCCCTTATACTTAACTTATATAATTTAAACTATAATAAGCTCCTATATAAATAAACTCCTATATATACAGTGAGTTCAACCGGATGCTAAACTCATTAAATAGGAAAAATATGGGCAGCATCAGCCCTTAAAATGCCAGCTACCCATATTGTCTTGATTTATCACACTGTGTTTAACAACCTGAAACAGAAATAAAATTAGTCCAGGATACCATAAACCAGGTCCATAAATTCCTCCTGAAGCAGGTTAAGATGTTCCCTGGCTTCAGCTTCACTGCTGTTCCGAACGGCAAAATAAATCTTGAGCTTGGGCTCGGTTCCGGAAGGTCTAACAGTAATCAGACTATCATCAGCCAGGCGAAACTGCAGTACATTGGAAGCCGGCAGATCTATATCCTGACATTCACCGGTCTGACAGTTGACCTCTTCCAAATTGAGATAATCCTTAAAAAATATCAGTTCCTGATCTGCTATTTCTCCAGGATAATCCTCCCGAAGTTCTTCCAGAGTACGGTCAATCTTCTCCTGACCTTCCTTCCCTTCCAGCCGAATTGCTTTAAGATCTTCCAGATAATAGCCATGCTGTTCTCTCAGTTCGGCCAGCCGATCCAGCAGGCTTTTATTTTCTTCTTCCTGATAATAAAGAGACATGGTGGCCAGCAGGGCAGCAGCATTAACAGCATCCTTATCCCGGGCATATGTTCCTGTCAGATAACCATAGCTTTCTTCAAAACCAAAAATAAATTCCTGATCGGTATCCTCAAATTCTTTAATTTTCTCTCCAATGTATTTAAAGCCGGTCAGCACATCCATGACTTCCACTCCGAATTCCTCGGCAATGCTGCAGACCATTTCGGTTGAAACTATTGTTTTAATTATTACGCCTTTATCCGGCAGTTTTCCTTTTTCCTGCAGACGCAGCAGCAGATAATCAGCCATTAAAACCCCTATTTCATTACCATTCAAAGCTCTATAGTTACCATCCTGACTGTCAGCTTCACCGTTCTCTGCTTCTTCCTGCTTATCAGCAACACTATTCTGATCAACATTGGCTTTTTCCACAGCAGTGCTGCCGGAAAAAGCTTCAGGCCTCTTAACCATTACACCCAGCCGGTCACAATCG
>PWHA01000301.1 GCA_003554685.1 Halanaerobiaceae bacterium | reverse complement strand
TTGCTGTCCACCTCATGCAGCCCTTCAATGTCAAATTTAGTCGGGGTCCAGGGCGGAGAAACATGCAGCAAATACCAGCGCAGCACGTCAGCCCCATATTCATCGAAAAGCTCAAAGGGATCCACAGTATTTCCCCGGGACTTGGACATCTTTTTCCCCTCAGCATCAAGTATCAGATCATTTACCAGAACCCGTTTATAGGGGGCTTGACCCCTGACAAAGGAGGAGATTGCCAGCAGAGAATAGAACCAGCCCCGGGTTTGATCAATTCCCTCACAGATAAAGTCAGCCGGGAACTGTTCCTCAAAAAGCTCCTCATTCTCGAAGGGGTAATGATACTGAGCAAAGGGCATTGAGCCGCTGTCAAACCAGCAATCTATCACCTCTTCGGTCCGGCTCATTTCACCATCACATTCCGGACAGGGCAGATGTATTTCGTCAACAAAGGGGCGATGGAGTTCGATATCATCCGGCACTTCTTCCAGAGCTCTTTCCCTCAACTCCTCCCGGGAGCCCACAGAGGTTGTAGCGCCGCAATCACAGCACCAGAGATTAAGTGGAGTTCCCCAGTAGCGGTTGCGGGAGATCGCCCAGTCTTTTAAGTTTTCCAGCCAGTTGCCAAACCGTTTTTCGCCCACAAAATCCGGATACCAGTCCACCTCATCATTGTTCTTCATCAGCCTCTCTTTAATTCTGGTCATCTCAATATACCAGCTGCCGCGAGCATAATAAAGGAGCGGCGTATCACAGCGCAAGCAGTGAGGATAATTGTGGGTTACTTTCTGGCTGCGTACCAGTTTATTGTTTTCTATCAGCCACTCCACGATATCCTCATTGGCATCCATGACAAACTGTCCTTTCCAGGGAGTGGTGGTATAACGGCCGTCTTCATCCACCGGCTGCAGCACCGGAAGTCCATATTTTTGCCCGGTCCGGTAATCATCCTCTCCAAAAGCCGGGGCACTGTGAACAATACCGGTACCCTCTTCTGCAGTAACATAATCCCCCAGGGTTACATAGAAAGCCTCCCGGGAGGTTTGAACAAAGGGCATAATCTGTTCATATTTGATACCCTCCAGTTCTTTACCTTTAACCCGGTCAAGCACTTTGTAATCCTCGGCAAAATCACCGAAAACATCCTCTAACAAATTTTCTTCAAGATAGTAAAGCTCATCCCGAAAGCTGATTTTAGCATAGGTCTTATCCGGATGGACGGTCAGGGTTACATTAGCAGCCAGAGTCCAGGGGGTGGTAGTCCAGATCAGAAAATACTCGTCCTTATCCTTTCTTTTGACCCTGACATATACCGAATTGCTGGTTATCTCCTCATAGCCCTGAGCCACTTCATGAGAAGCCAGTCCGGTTCCGCAGCGAGGGCAGTAGGGTAGGATTTTGTGGCCCTGATAGATGAAATCTTCCTGGTAGAATTTGTCCAGAATCCACCAGACAGACTCGATATAATCATTATCCAGAGTAATATAGGGATTATCCAGATCGATCATATATCCCATCCGGGTGGTCATTTCCCGCCAGAGCTCTTCATACTCAAAAACTGACTCCCGGCACCTTTGATTAAATCTGTCAATCCCGTACTCCTCAATCTCCTGTTTGCTGTTTAAATCAAGTTCTTTCTCTACTTCAATCTCCACCGGTAGACCATGGGTATCCCAGCCAGCCTTCCTTCTTACCATATGACCCTGCATGGTCTGATAGCGGCAGACAGTATCTTTAAGCAGCCGGCTGATAACATGATGAATTCCCGGCCGGCCGTTAGCAGTTGGCGGCCCTTCGTAAAAGACAAAGGGTTCGGAATCGCTGCGGTTATCAATCGTTTTCTGCAGCAGATCCATTTTCTCCCATTTTTCGGCCAGTTCAGTTTCCATTTCTGCCGGTTTCTTCTCCGGCAGTTCTTCAAATACAGCCATTACCATCTCTCCCTTCGGAAAATATAAAATAATATTTTTAAAATAAAAAAACCCGAGCCAGAAAAAGCTCAGGGACGATTTATACCGCGGTACCACCCGGATTATAGATAGCCGGGTATTTTATAGTCAGCTGAAATTAAACAGGTATACTGCAGCAGTCTTACGGCTATCCATCTCTCTTCTTCCGGTAACGCCGGGTTTACGAAAATTCTTACCAGCAGCAAAGCCAGCAGCTGCCTTCAGAATTTCAACTCCAGGATGATCTTCATCACGGAACAGGCTGGAGGTCTTGCAGCCGGAGAACCTCCTCTCTGAAGGTAAAAACCTGAATTCCAGATTACTCTTCCCTTCCCAGTTTTTCTTGATTATTTGATTGCCCGTTAATAATAACAACTATAAATTACCAGTCCAGGTTAATCTCTCACTTAATAATAAAACAGGCATTGAAAAATGTCAAGGAGATTCAACATATTTCAGTCCGGAAGCCAGGTCTTTGAACGAAAAGACCAAGGGAGCGGCCTTTTAAAGCCGCTCCTTATTTTTTAATTGGACTCGTGAAGGAACTTGCGGACATGAGGTGAGGTCTCACCGCGCCTCATAAAGTGGCCGGAAGGACCTTCTCCCAGAAATTCGGAGAACCAGGATTCATGCTCGACTTCTTCATGGAGAATGGAAAGTGCCAGGTCATAGGTGCGGTGGTCCTTGCCGGCTGTCAGATTGCAGATTTTGGTATATCCTCTGACTGCACAGCGTTCTGCTTCCACCAGGACCTTCAAAATCTCCCGGGCATCATTGGTTGATTCCGGCAGTTTAGCCGGGGGACAGGCCGAGATATCATGAAACTTCTTAAGATCATTGGGAATCTTGCCGCCCAGTTCATAAATACGGGGTATCAGAGCTTCAAAGTGATTTCTATCCTCTATTCTGGCTGCTTCTGCAATCTCCTTAATTCCTTCGCCTTCCAGTCCAATCAGGTTAAGTCTTAGTGAGGTGTAATAATAAAAAGTGGTAAGTTCTGCTGAAGCGTTTTTAATCAGCAGATCCAGCAGTTCATCAACATCAATACCAGCTTTTTCTACCATCTCTCTTGCTACTTTTGCCATTTTAAAACCTCCCTTTCTAATAAATTAATTTATTCTGTTTTATACTATTATATATTTATCTTGAATATCCTGCACCAAACTAATTTTTTTACAAAAATATATTATTTTTTCTACTATAGTATATAAATGTTAAATGAAACTTAATTAATTCAAGTGCTATTAATAATTATTCCCAAATAGTCTTTAAATATAAAAAAACCCTCTCCCCGGATTACAGGAAGAGGGAAATTAACTCTATAATTTATCTTCTTTCTAGCTCCAGTTGAAATTTATCTGGATTTATTAGTTATTATTTTCCACTTCAACTTCAACCAAACCGGCTTTTGTCATGGCATCTCTGACAGCTTCCATCCACATGTTAGAACTGCCGGTTGCGCCTGTGAATGCATCAACTTCATAACTATTGGCTTCTACAAACCATTCTGGCATTGTTTCCTGAGCTTCATGAAAATCATCCCAGCCATAATCCTCATCTTTAAATTCACCGTCGGCAGATTCTTCCAGTCTGACTTCGACAATTTCTCCCTCTTCAATGGTTACCCAGGCTACACCCCAGGCATTTCTTTCAGAAGGTTCGGAAGAACCCATGAAGGTGCCATCAAAGGTTTCCACTCCTTCAGCCTTTTGCAGTGCCATCTGTACTGCTTCCATGGCTCTTTCTGAGGTACCGGTTGCTCCGCTAACTATATCAACATCATAATCATTGGCTTCCACAAATCTTTCGGGAAGAACTTCCATGGCTTCGTGGAACTCATCCCAGCCGTAATCTTCATCCTTGGCCCGGTCTATCTGTGTATACTCAATTAATTCTACTGCCACAATGGCATGATCTTCAATGGTTACATTGGCCTGAACATAGCCCCTTGGGCCTGCCTCTGAATAGCCGGTATATTCTCCGTCTTCCAGGTGACCTCCTGCCATCAGGTTAAATCCCAGTCCAAAAATTACTGCCAGTGCTAGTGTTAGTACTAATGCTTTTTTCATTTTTACAATAAAACCCCCTTTTATTATTTTTTTCACTATCTATATAATATAATCTCGTGAATTAATTGTCAAGGGTTTTGCGGTTAAAATTCCAAGTAATTTTATATAATTAGATAAAGAAGGGCTGGCCTTCCCGACCAGCCCCATTTTTGCTGATTTAATTTAATTTATATTATGTTATTTTTCTATCATTCAAACTCCTGGAACAGCTGTGAAAATTCCTCCTGACTGTCCTGAATATGATATACATGTTTATCTTCCGGGAATTTTTTCTCCTTTACATCACTGACATACTCTTCAAAAGCTTTGGTAATATCTTCTGCTATACTAGCATATTTCTTGACAAACT